>CASBQX010000152.1 GCA_949127925.1 Synechococcales cyanobacterium PMM_0002 | reverse complement strand
GGCGCGCTCGTCAAAGTCCAAGATGCAGAAGTCTTGGTCAATCCATCAAAATCTACAATTACGGGTAGAATTCAGTCAGGAGAAGAGGAGCAAGATCCCGAACAGTTTTCTAAGGATGCTTTACTCTTTCCATCAGGGGAGTCTCTACCGATGTGTTGGAAAGATCCCAATTATCGAGATCAGCTCTGAATTCTAGGATCATCTTCTAATCCCTAGAGTGATCTTTACTCATAAGCGCCCTAGAATGGTCTGTAAGGCATCTTGCGACCAAAACCTTTGTTCAGGAGCAGCATTTCATCTAGGCGAGGAATGATGTAGATTGGATGTAGATATAGAAATGCTGGTAGAAATACTGACTTTCTTTGCAGTAAAAGTAGAGTCACATTGAGGCAAGAGTTTATGTCAATCAATCCTCCTCCTAAAGTTGATCGCATCCTCATAGTAGACGACTCTCCAGATAATCTATTTTTGGTGCAGGCAACTCTAGGAGAGAGTGGCTATGAGATTGATCTTGCAGAAGATGGAAAAACTGCTTTGGCTAAAGTTAATCAACTTTTACCAGACTTAATTTTGTTAGATATAATGATGCCGGGAATGGACGGGTACGAAGTTACGAAACGTATCCGTAAAAACAAAGCTCTGCCTTATATTCCTATCCTATTAATCACGGCTCACGAGCGCTCTAGCGTTGTTAAAGGGCTAGACATAGGGGCAGATGACTTTATCCGCAAGCCTTTAGATGTAGATGAGTTACTGGCACGGGTGCGATCGCTTCTACGCCTCAAGCATAGTATTGACGAACGCGAACATATGAATCGCCAGCGGGAAGATTTTGTGTCTCGCTTAACTCACGATCTGAGAACTCCCTTAGTAGCAGCCGACAGAGTGTTAACGCTGTTTCAAAGTGAAGCGTTTGGAGCCGTCTCTCCAGATATGCATGAAGCATTTGACAGTATGCTGCGTAGCAATAAAAACTTGCTATTAATGGTCAATACTCTACTAGAAGTATATCGCCACGAAGCAGGCTGTAAGACGCTTACCCTGTCTCCTTGCGATCTAAAAGAGATTATTCATGATGTAGTTCAAGAACTCAAGCCATTAGCAGATGAACGCGAATTAGCGCTAACGACGGTTGTTACAGATGCCAAGCAAGAGAGTGCGCTAGACGAGAAAGCAGCGCCGCACCCATGCACGACTACTGTAATTGGCGATCGCCTAGAGCTGCATCGAGTCTTAACCAACTTGGTCGGAAACGCAATTAAATTTACCGACAAAGGCTCGGTTACAATTCGGCTGATTGGAGTGCGATTAGAAGAACTTCCTAGTCCGGGTAAACGCTCTAATCGGTTTGTAGTGATTGAGATTATAGACACTGGAGCTGGAATTTTGGCCAAGGATCAAGCAACTTTGTTTGAGCGATTTCGACAAGGTGAACACAAGCGGTCGGGCAGCGGATTAGGGCTTTATTTATCCCGTCGAATTATTGAATCGCATCAAGGCAGCGTCCAGGTTCAATCTGAACTGCATCAAGGTAGTGTCTTTACAATTCGACTCCCTGTTTAGCGATTCTAACGAACAGACAGCTCCCCCTACTATTCTTGCTACTTATCTCCTTAGCCAGGTGCCGACAGAGTGGAATATAAACCCTATGGGCGATGAACTATGCCAAAGATTTAGGTGATTTTGGTAGATAGATTTAACTGGAGGCTTATATCCATGCTGCTTCACACTCTCTATCTAACAACATTAATCGCGGTTCCCAGTTTCCCCCAAACGCCTACCGACCCCACTAGCCCGCCTCTGCCCGAGCCGCTACCGGAGCCGTTTCCCGATCCCATGCCCGACCCGATCCCTGACCCTCGTCCGGCTCCTGATCCGATGCCCGACCCTAGCCCTTTGCCATCGCCTGATTTGCCCCCTGAAATTAATCCTGGCGTGCCATCGCGATTGTAAGGTTGGCAAACTCCATGCTCCATCCACACTGAAGGCGTTGTTCCGAAATCAGCAACTCTGGTCGTTGATGTTGTCAGCGTCGTTTCTGGCAACGCCGCCAATATAAGCGACCCAGTGTACTAAGAATAATTACCCCTGCCTTAACGCTGCCTCCAATCGTGCCCGAAATTTTCGACTTGCCTCCTTGCCTCACGTAATAGTCAACGGGTAGTTCCCAAATTCGTAGCCCACACTCGATTGCGCGTACCTGCATCTCCACTGTCCAGCCAAATCCCCGATCTTGCATCTCAAGCTGCTCCAATGCAGAGCGACGAATTAAACGTAGCGGTCCTAAATCACGATAGCGATATCCCCAACCCAGCCAGATTAAGGCGGTGGCCAAGCGATTCCCAAATCGCTGCACAGGCGTCAGGGCAGCTCGTCCGTCAACCGTTGCCGTGCGATTCCCCAAGATTAGATCGGCGCGATCGCACAACGCCAAAAACTGAGGTACCTGCATCAGATCATCGCTGCCGTCCCCATCACAAAATAAAATCCATTGAATGTGAGGAGGCAGGTGCTGCATCCCCCGCCAGCAGGCGCGTCCATACCCTGGGATGGGTTCATGAAGCACCGTGACACCCAACTGAGCGGCGATCGCAGCACTACCATCGGTGCTGCCATTATCGACTACCCGAATCTGCGGTGTGCCGCAACCGTGTAGCGATTGAATCACAGCCGCAAGCGTGGCCGCCTCATTGCGCACCGGAATAATCACCACAATTGGGTCTGGGCTACATGAGTTCAAATTGAATCAGATGAATTAAGCGAATAAATTAAACGATAGAGAAATCAAACGTTAATAGACGACAACGCTCGTTTTACCAGGTCAGAGATTTGGGACGGGCGGTCTGCAACTGGGATGCCCGCCTCTTTGAACGCCGCAATTTTGCTGTCGGCGGTGCCAATTTCGGTGCCCCATCCGGCGACCAAAGAAGCGATGATGGCTCCAGCATGACCCATCGGCTGATTCCTTGGAGCGGTGCGTCCAGCGATATATGCAATCACGGGCTTATCGATCGCCTCAGCAATATAGCGAGCCGCTGTTTCTTCGCTGTCACCGCCAATTTCGCCAACTAGCACAATCACATCGGTTTGGTCGTCTTCTTCTAAAATTTGCAGCCACTGTTGAAAAGACGATCCAACAATGCGATCGCCCCCAATTCCCACCGCAATCGACTGCCCCAATCCAGCTTGGGTCAACTGTAGCGCTACCTCGTAGGTGAGCGTGCCGCTGCGGCTGAGCAATCCCACCGAACCAGGAGTGTAGAACTCCGGCGGATGGGTACCCAGCAGCACCTGCCCTGGCACAATGATCCCTGGACTGTCAGGCCCGACGATTAGGGTTTCTACCCCGTCGGCTTTTCGCGCTAGACGAACCATATCGAGTGGCGGCACTCCTTCCGTAATCAGGATAATTTGACGAATTTCGGCGGCGATCGCTTCCAAAGCCGCATCTAACACCCCGTATGGCTCAACAAAAATTACCGTAGTATCAACTTTGCCAACCGCCTCAAGCGCTTGCTCTACCAGGTCAAACACAGGAATATCGGCCACCCTTTGCCCTCCATGCCCAGGAGCAACCCCCGCGACAACCTGCGTCCCGTAGGCTTTCATCAGCGGCGCATAGAGCACTCCCAAAGCTCCAGCAATTCCTTGGACTAGTACTTTGTGATCAGACGTGAAGCTCATGGT
>CASBQX010000151.1 GCA_949127925.1 Synechococcales cyanobacterium PMM_0002 | reverse complement strand
TTGCCGAGCATTTGGGAGCCGCAGCGGCGCGATTGCGGGTCAGCTCGTTTGCCCTAGCGTTACTTTTGGCGGGAGCCGAACCTGAAGAATTGGCAACGGCGGTGACGGCATCGCTCAGAGATACCCCGGCGATCGCCTTTGGAGATGTGATTGGAGCCAATATTGCCATCTGTCTAGTAGCCACGGCTAGAAACTCCTTAAACCAAGCGGCAGGAGCGATGCTTGTTGCCGCCTACGCAATCTTTATCATTGTCTTATTGAGCTCTTATTGAGGCGCTAATCGCTCCCGCTGGGGTGCCTGCATGGCCGATCCAACGCCCAATCCCATTTGCCTACTGCTGCTATGCCCCTCCGCATCCTGCAAATTGTCCCTGCCGTTTCTCCGATCTATGGAGGTCCTAGCCAAATGGTGTTGGGATTTTCGGCAGCGCTGGCGGCAGCGGGGGTGGAGGTGACGGTGCTGACGACCGATGCCAATGGGGATGTGGGTCAAGCGCCTCTAGTAGTGCCGCGCGATCGCCCCATGTCACAAGACGGCTACCAAATTCGCTATTTTCACTGTGCCCCATTCCAGCGCTATAAGTTTTCGTTAGGATTGCTGTCGTGGCTGTTTCACCATGCGGCAGAGTTTGACCTGGCGCATATCCATGCTTTGTTTTCGCCTGTGAGTACGGCGGCGGCAACGGTGGCGCGCTACCGAGGATTACCGTATATCCTGCGCCCGTTGGGAACGCTAGACCCGGCAGATTTGCAAAAGAAACGCCGCCTCAAGCAGCTCTACGCGGGGTTGTGGGAGCGGCCAAATCTGGCTGGAGCTGCCGCGATTCACTTTACCAGTCAGCGAGAAGCCAACGTTTCAGAACGGTTTGGGCTGCTCACGCCAGCGCTAATCTTGCCGCTGGGTGTCACCCTGCCGTTGCCCGCTTTTCTACCTACTCAGGCGGAGCCGAAGGAGCAGACACAGCCCATCTCAAGCCCAACTATTCGCCAACAATTGGGCATCTCAGGCAATACCCCGCTGCTGCTATTTCTCTCTCGCCTTGATCCAAAAAAAGGCTTGGATTTACTGCTGCCCGCGTTGGAACTGCTGCTCCAGCGCGGTTGTCCGTTTCACCTGGCATTAGCAGGCAGCAATTCGCAAGACCCGGCCTATGAAGCGGCGATCGCCACCCAGATCAACAGGTCGCCGTTAGCGGCCTGTACCAGCATTTTGGGGTTTGTGGAGGGCGATCGCAAACGGGAACTGCTAGATGCTGCCAATCTGTTTGTGCTGCCGTCGTATTACGAAAATTTTGGCATTGCCGTCGCGGAGGCGATGGCCGCCGGGTTGCCCGTGGTAATTTCTCAGCAGGTCTACATTTGCGACGAGGTCAGGCAATCGGAGGCTGGCTGGGTGGTGCCGTGTGAGGTGATGGCACTAGCGAACTGCCTGGAAACGGCGCTGGGGCAACCTGCCGAATGTCAGCGCCGAGGCGAAAATGCCCGCCGATATGCCTCTGAGCACTACGATTGGCAGGCGATCGCCCACCAAACCATTCAAACCTATACACAAATTTTAGACTCAACATTCCGGCACTCGTAGAGACGCGATGAATCGGCGTCTCTACGGGCAACGGGCAAGATGGGGTCAATCGGGGTTGGGATGTTTCACGGCATTCTGGCGTTCTAGCCCTGCAATCACCTCTGCCATTTCGACCTGCGGGAAATCGGCATAGAAGCGGCTGACGCTCAAAAATGCTTCGGGTGCAATCAATACAATGACGCGATCGCACCAGTTTTCTATCCGCTCGATTATCAGTTTGGGCGCGACGGGGGCACAAATGAATAGCGCGGCGGGCTGTTTGGCGCGAATGGCACGGGCAGCTACGGCGATGGTCATCCCCGTGGCAATGCCGTCGTCAATTAAAATGGCGATCGCCCCCTGTGGATTGGTCTGAGGGCAGTGTGGGGAGAGTTGAGCTAGTTGCCCTCTGGCCTTTTGCTGAGCGCGTGCTACTGCCATCCGCCACACCCTTGGATCTTGCCCAGCCAAGTTTTCATAGCGAGAGCGGATCACCTGCCCGTCTGCTGTCACTGCGCCAATGGCCAATTCAGGATTGTCTAGCCGCGTAATTTTTTTGGCGACTACCACATCTAGCGGGCAATGCAGCAGCTGTGCCAGAGGTTCGGCAACGGGAATGCCACCGCGAGGTAAGGCATAGATTACAGGTGGAGCCAAGCGCTGGCTGGCACTGAGGGCAGACAGCTCTGCCATCACAGCTTGGGCAAGCTGCCGGCCTGCTTCATGGCGATCGCGAAAAAGTAATGGTTGAACCATGCGCCCCTCCAACAGATTGTGGTGGGATTGCTTCATGTATGACAAAGGCAACCCGAAAAATAGTCTTAAACTGAAGGATAGCTCTTCAGCCTGCTCTTGCTCTTTTTGGCCGAAATAATCGGCGTGTAAGTAGCTCCATTTCTATAGCCCTTCAGTCTTTCGTGCATCATGGCAAGCAACGACCAAATTGACCTGTTTAGTATTGCGGATGTGGCTACCGCCACCGCCGTTGACCCTAGCTTAATTCCTACCAGCGCCAAAGTTCCGATTCCGGTTGGCACTTACTCGTCGATGGCAGAAATTAAGGTGCATTGCAACCAATGCCATCGCTGTGAGCTAGGCGCAACCCGCACCCACGCCGTCATTGGGCGAGGCCATGCGAATGCTTCCATTATGCTGGTGGGAGAAGGCCCTGGACAAACTGAAGACGAGACAGGGCTGCCATTTGTGGGTAAGTCTGGGCAGTTGTTAGACAAAATTATGGCCTCGGTAGGTCTAACCGAAGCAGATGTGTTTATTTGCAATATTGTTAAGTGTCGCCCGCCCGAAAACCGCAATCCCAGTATTGCTGAAGCGGATGCCTGTATGGGCTACCTGCTAGAGCAAATCCGCCTAGTCGATCCCAAGATTATTTTGTTGACGGGGGCGATCGCCATGCGCAGCCTGCTGGGAATTAAGCAGGGGATCACCAAAGTGCGAGGTGAATGGGTTGAAAAAGAGGGACGACTCTATATGCCGATTTTTCACCCCGCCTATCTACTGCGTAACCAATCTCGCGAAAAAGGTAGCCCCAAATGGCTGATGTGGCAAGATATTCAGTCCGTTAAGGAGAAGCTAGATGAAATCCAAAATTAACGATACCAATTTCAATCAAGGATGCGACACATCCCGTAGGGGCATGGCATTGCCATGCCCTCATCCAACCAGTGACACCTTTCGATCGGGCATGGCAGTGCCATGCCCCTACCCAACAATGGATCTGCCATGATTATTAATTAAATTGTTGTGAGATGTGCAGCGCACATCTCATAAATTCTGGATCAAGATACAAGACGCTAAAACCGATCGCCAAGGGTGACAATCAAGCGGTTATCTCCATTGTCGGTAAAGGCAAACTCTACTCGGCCAAACCCGATGGGGAGGCGAGCCTGTAGACCTGCACCAAAGCCAAACCCATCGCCGGGTTTGTCTCGTACGATCGCGGGTTCGCCAATCACTTCGTCACCTGTGCCCAAGTCGGTGCCATAATCCACGAACAGTGCTCCTCGCAGGTCAATGTCTTGCGAAAACAGGTTGAGGTTGGCGATCGGGAAGCGATATTCTAGCGTGGCCTGGAGGAAGCTAGAACCGGTGCCAATCCCGCCTCCCGAAAAGCCCCGCACGGAGTTGTCGCCGCCAATGTTGAACGCTTCGTAGGGCGGCACATCTCCAAACATGGTGCCAGCTTGCGCCAAAAAGACTAGCGTACGGGGTCCTTCTCTAAAGCCAAACAGGTTTAAGGGAATGTAGGATGTGTAGCTGGCAGACAGGCGGGTGAAGGCATCGCTGGTGTCGATTAAGAAACCTTGATCGGCTCCGAAGCGGAGAATTGAGCCGTTGGTAGAGTAGGCTCCATCGTTGCGACGATCGGCAGCTAGGGCAAAGCTGACTGTGACTAGGTCATCAATGCCGTTGTTTTCTAACGTGAAGGCGTTGCCGTCTTCGTCGGTCGGAAACACCTCGCTAGCAAAGAAGTCGTCTCGCACCGACACGCGTTGATAGGTGACGCCTAAGGACGATTCAATGCCGTCTGCGAACGGTAAAAAGGCTTCTACTCCGCCCCCCAAACGGTGAATCCAAGGCGTGTCGCCGTTGGGCAGATCAACGTCGCGATCGCCCCCTCGAAAAGCTGGGAACCAGGAGCGTTGGTTAAAAATGTTAACCCCAAACCCGCCTTCCCCTGGGTCGCGGGTGGTGGTGTAGCCCAAATCAAACCCGAGAATATGTTCCCCCCCTTCTACGGCCAAG
This sequence comes from Synechococcales cyanobacterium PMM_0002, assembly GCA_949127925.1. Lineage (GTDB taxonomy): Bacteria > Cyanobacteriota > Cyanobacteriia > Elainellales > Elainellaceae > CASBQJ01. Next base: position 716 of record CASBQX010000151.1, on the reverse strand, counting down.
TTCAGAGAGCTATTGCCGCCTAGCCGCTGCCTAGCACTGGCCACGATCGCAATCCCGGTCGATTTGATCGGGGTGCGGACAGCGCGGCGACGCATGGAACTTTGCAAAACGGTCGGATCGGATAGGCCGCTGACGGTGCTGAAGAAAAAGCGATCGGGTCGGTCTTGATCTTCGGGGCTAACCAGGGTTGGCACCTGAGCCAGAGTTTCAGCATCCAAAAGCGGCAGGGCAGTTTCTGGTTGACCCAGTGTGAAGTCAACAGCCGTCAGAGTTGTGTCTACGGCGTGGTGCGCGGGCTGTAAATCTTCAGCTCGCGTAGAGGGTAGCTCTAGCAAGGTGGTGTCGCTTGCGGCGGCTAGGGCAGGAGAGGCGATCGCCGCTGTCTGAGATTGTTCTGTCGCTGGTTGGGAGGCTGCAAGTGGGTCAGGATTTGTGGTTTTGGTGTTCAATGTGACGGCAGCGGCCTGCCCATTAGACGGCACAGCACGTCTTAATTCCAGTTCTTGGGCCTGGGCAACCGTAGCCAGAGCGAGCGCCAAGTTAGAAGCAACTCCTAAAATTAGCAGCGTTCTACGTCCTCTGTATCCTTTCCCTCTAAGCTTTCTTAGTGCGCCGCAGTACAATGCTTCCATCCGGTTTATCCTCACACGCAACAACTTATTTCTCAGTCACGGTCTGCCCTCTTCACCTCATGCGAGTGGAAAAGGTTCAGATGA
>CASBQX010000150.1 GCA_949127925.1 Synechococcales cyanobacterium PMM_0002 | reverse complement strand
TATTTTGCTCGTTTAGCCCCATCTAGCACCTTGATCACTAAGCCCAGCCCTTCACCCACACGGGCAATGCACTGCACTCCTTCGGCTCCAGCTTTGCTGACCAATTCACCCGCCGTCAGCCGCATCAGCTCGGTGTCAAATTCGCCATCGCCTGCAACCAACGCCGGATGATTTGTCATAGCACGGCTAATTCGCTCTAGGTCGAGGTTGTTGCCCGAGGCGAGCTGAGCGTAGAGGGTGGCAATTTGCGCCAGCTGCATAAAGTAAGTGGGTGCGCCGCAGTCATCGTGGACGGCAATAAATTCGGCAGCAGGCATCCGCAGCAGATCTGAAACTTTGCCGAGAACCAATGTCTGGACTGGGTGGTTGCGCTGTAAATAATTGCCCAGCGGGTAGTTGAGCTGACGGCAAACGGCCAGCATCCCTGCATGTTTACCAGAACAATTGTATTGTAGAGGGCTGTGTTTGCCCTCAGGGATCGGGCACTGCAGCGCCGACGGGTCTACATCGCACCGCCATAAAATGTTAAACACCTGCCGCACCTGCTCAATGCTGCCCCGGTGAGAACTGCACATAATGGCCAGGTCGCGATCGGTTAAGCCATAGCGCTCTAACGTGCCGCTGGTAGTTACCGCTAATGCCTGAAACGGTTTTAAGGCCGAGCGGGCAAACGTAGCTGTTTCCGCACTCCCTGCCACCGATAAGAGCCTGCCCCGGTCGTCGGCAACGGCTGCTTGAACGTGGTGCGTTGATTCAATGATTCCTTCTCGCAACAGTCGGACTTCCAACTCTGCGGCCTGTGTCCGTTTTCCCCTAGTCATCCTGAAAACCTTGACATAATTAATTGTTTCCTGCTCCCCCAGCAAAGCCCCATCCCACCCAGCCTAGCAAGAACAGAACTGCAAAAAAAGCCAGGGTGCGCGCTAGGCGTTTTAGGATCGGTTGAATTTGGTAGGTGACAATCAAGCGATCGCGCTGTAGCACCTCTGCTGGCTTAGTCCAGGTTTGGCCGTCATACCAGCCCGACTCTTCATAGAAAATGGTCTCCTGACAGAGGCGATCGCGCACATACCACCACCCTAACCCCAAACGAGCTAGCGCCAATAAAGGCAGAACACACGCTCCCACCGCCCCGCTCAAAAAAAACTGTAGCGGATGGCGATTGGGATGGAAGCTAACCGCAGCAACTGGCCCAGCTAGTAACCAGCTCAGGCTCCAGAGGATGACGATCGGCTTGAGATACCCCTGTAAATCTAACATTGCCCAGCTAAAAAACCAGGAACCTGACAAATCCTGGAACTCATTAATGGGCTGCTGTTCAGCAGGAACCGGACAGACAGGAACAGAAGATTTCATGCCAAGGGACAGGGTATTTACCTAACTCTAGCGTCTTAATGTCAGTGCATTCACACCAATGCCTGCAAAAGCCTAACGAGCGGGCAAGGCAGCAAATGCCACCCGCTCTGCATGACCCCAAAACGCTTCCAAATTGTAGAACTCGCGTTCTTTTTGCAAAAAGACATGGGCAATCACCTCGCCATAATCCAGGACTACCCAGCTGCCGTCTTTATGCCCTTCTCGATGAATGGGCAGCCGATTATATGTTTCCTGCACAGATTGTTCGATGGAGTTGGCGATCGCCCTCACTTGCACATGGGAAAAGCCGGTTGCGATCACAAAATAATCTGTTAGGTACGACACTTCGGCCACCTTCAGCACCACAATATCGGCACCTTTGCGATCGTCTGCCCCTTGGGCAACCGTGAGAGCCAGCTCATGGCTGTCAGCGACGGCTTGCTCAATTGCATAGCCAGCAACCGTCGAAACATTGGCTGGGCGAAACGTCTGAGTATCGGGAGATTGGGTCATTAAAAACTGAATTCCTTGCTAAAAAAACACCAAATTAGAAAAACGACAGGGCTGCAACTAACGTAAGATTTTGTGGTTTAAACTCGTTAGCGATCGCCAGCTTGCCATTCAACGAGTGCTGGAAGTTATCCTCGTTCAAGTTGGTTGGCTCACCAGTAGCACGGGCACTAATTGTTCTGTTTTGTGGATGCTAAGCAACTGGCTCTGCTTCCATCATAGAGAACCTGCTGGCAAGCTGGAATCCAATAATGGTAAATTTTGTCGGGTATCGGCTTGCAGAAACCAGTTGCGAGTCTGTAAAGCGGTTGGGTGAATCAGCCGATGGGTATCCAACAGGTATCTGAAGGTATAGTCGCAGGTCATCCAAACTGCTTTTGTTAAATTTTGTTGACTAATTTGCCGCAAATGATTTAACTCGGCGGTGTCGCCTCGTCCAGGTTCCAGGCTGTCAGCTAAAAAGACCACACAGCTCAACGGCGTCATCCCCGGTCTCCCTAAGGTGTGGTCGGCGATCGCGGCCAGTACGTCTGGATCGTCTACTTGAAACTCTTGCTGCGCTACCAGTGCACTGACCCTAGCATGGAGCAATTGACACTCTCAGCTCTAAAGAGACTGAGATTCTGCGGACAGAACAGCCCTGGGAAGAACCCAAAGTCTAATTCTCGCTACGGTCGTCAAAGACCGTCTACCCAGTTGGCTTAGGTCAATGCCTAACTTGCTGGCTACTTTTCTCAGAATGTTTGCAGCTCCGTTTAGATCTGCATTAATTACCGAGCCATTACCCGACCGATATAGCCCTCTCAAAGCTCGCTTGCCAGACGCTTTCCACCCTTCAGGCTTTTCGCCATATTTGGGTAGGGAGTCTCCATCTAGAAAACTTGCTTTAGAGGTATGTGCTTCCTCAGTCACTTCAAATCGAATGCCATGCAGCTCACACACCTGCTTCAGTCGTTCTTTCAACCTGCCTAAAGGCATTTGTACAAACTTCTGATTGTTCAGCCTACCCATGTTGGCATTCGACTTGAAGCCTTCATTCCAGCCAATCACCAATGTCCCAACCCCAACCTTAAGGCAATGGTCAACGATCAGCTTTGCGGCCTTGTTAATGCCATCCCTCATTTGGTGGTTGCGTTTGCGAGTGACCCGATCAAGCCAGCCATCCCAGTAGGCATGTTCTTTGCCTTCTTTGCGAGTCGCTACCTTTTTGTTCCACAGTTGATTCATTGCCTTCATGGCACGAGCATCAATCAGCAGGGAGTTTCCCAGTGTATCGACACAAGCCGCCAAATTCTCAGCAGTGCCTAAATCAATGGATAGCGCTTGATTAACGTCGAGAATGTGGACTTGCTTGGGAAGTTCGTAGCTGCATTCCAGGTAGAACGCACCGTTCTTGGGAAGGATCGTAAACTCTTTAACCTCTGCTATGTCAATATTTGATGGAATCGGCAAAAAGAATTCAGAAACCTTGAACCACCGTTTGACGGCTAAGCCTAAAGAGAATCTTATAGCGTTTATCAGTCTTGTCCAGTACAGTAGCAGCAGTGTGTAAACCAACCTAGGAAATCCTTTTTTGTCACTTCTGAGAACGCTGTCTCCAATGCCTTGAGTAAATCAGGATAGGT
>CASBQX010000149.1 GCA_949127925.1 Synechococcales cyanobacterium PMM_0002 | reverse complement strand
CGGGATAGGGCATTGCCACGACTCTAAACGGACAGGGAGGGCAGGTAAGACTACTTCGGTAGCACAGCCCGTTGAGCTGTCAAGAATCACCGTGGCTTCAGCCCGGTGAGTATGTCAAATTTGTTTTATATTTAATTAGACCCGCCGACTATCAAGCATGATCGGGTGGGTTGACTCTCAAATTGAACCTGTATACCCTGATCAATGTGCAAGATTTTTTGTAGTCAGGGTAAACCTGCGATCGCAGAAGGAAATACAAATGCCAATTACCACTAGTCCAGTTCAAGCGTTTGATCAAGTTGCCACTAACCCGATTGGGCTAGAAGCAAATGTGACGACGGCAGTCTGTGAAGGGTTTAATATTGCTTTAGCAAGTTTTCAAGCGCTATATTTGCAATATCAAAAGCACCATTTTGTGGTGGAAGGTGCAGAGTTCTATTCACTGCATGAGTTTTTTCAAGAATCCTACGATCAAGTGCAGGGCTATATTCACCAACTTGGCGAACGGCTAAATGGCATGGGCGGCGTTCCTGTGGCCAGCTTCACTAAGCTGGCCGAGCTATGCTGCTTCACCCCCGAACCCGATGGCATCTACTCTTGCCGCCACATGATAGAACATGACTTGGAAGCAGAGCAGGCTCTGATCTCCTTAATTCGGCGGCAGGCTGGACAGGCCGAAAGTTTGGGCGATCGCGCCACTCGCTATCTCTACGAAAAAATCTTGCTAGAAACAGAAGACCGCGCCTTCCACCTAGCGCACTTCTTAGCGCAAGATAGCCTCACGCCAGCCTTCACACTGGCCAACCACAACTAATCAGTGCTCCAGATTAGCAACTTCAAGTCCCATTTACCAAGCTACCTGACCCATTTTGACCGCCTATCTCCTTGTCACTCACGGTAGCCGAGACCCCAGACCTCAAGCCGAGGCTGGGGTCTTAGCGCGTCTGGTAGCAGAGCTGTTGCAGGCTGCTGCCTTGCCTAGTGCTATTGCCCCAAGCGCTGTTGCCCCAAGCGCTAGTTCGACCGTCGTGGCAACAATGCCGCTAGTGGGTACTGCCGTTTTAGAATTACATCCCCTGCCACTGCACCAACAAATCCAGCAGTTTGCCGAACACGCGATCGCCACTGGGCACAGCCGATTGCTAATTGTGCCGCTGTTTTTGCTGCCGGGGGTGCATGTCTTAGAAGACCTACCCGCCGCAGTGGCGATCGCCCAATCTATGCTCCAACCCAGCTTCACGCTCAATGTGTCTCCATATTTGGGCAGCTACCCGCCGCTCCAACAGCAGCTCCACCAGCTGCTCATGGCAGATCACACGGCCGCACCCGAGCGCCAGCAGATTTTACTGTCCCACGGCAGCCGTCGCCCTGGCGGCAATGCCCCTGTGGAGGCGATCGCGGCTAAACTCAACGCCATCCCTGCCTATTGGTCTACCGCACCCAAGCTAGACGAGCAGGTCAGTAGTTTGGTGCAGCAAGGCTGTCAGCAAATTCAGATTCTGCCGTACTTCTTGTTTACTGGCAAAATTACAGATGCGATCGCCCAACTCGTAGCAGACTTGGCCACCCAATTTCCCCAGCTATCGCTCCATCTCGCTAAACCACTAGGAGCCACCCCGCCATTAGCTAGTCTAATTGTCGATTTAATCCGGTCGCTAGCTTAGGAATGAGAATTAAATAACTCCGCCATTCTTCTGTAGGAGCGAACGGCCGTTCGCCCCTACGGAACTATACCAAGTCCGTTAAGGGTAGGGACATGGCACTGACATGTCCTCACAGGTGCATCAATCTTGCAGAAAGACTGTCAGGCTTGCAGGTGAAGGCCGTCATGGTGATTGGGGTTCAGTTTCAATAATGCCGCCACCCAGCAGCAGGTCACCGTCATACCAAACAGCGGCTTGGCCGGGGGTAATGCCAAACTGAGGCTCGTCGAAGGTAATTTTGACGCGGCTGCTGTCGTCGTTCAACGGCACAATAGTCGCGCCCACGGGAGTAGCCCGGTAGCGAGATTGGGCTTCGGCTCGAATCGGAGCATTGGGGGCTGGAATCGAAACCCAGTTGACGCGCTGCACCGTGCATTCAGTTTGATGGGCGCTGGTGCGATCGCCCACAATCACACGGTTGCGCCCCACATCAATCCCGATCACATACAGCGGTTCCGCAGCGGCAATGCCAATGCCCTTGCGTTGCCCAATCGTATAGTGGTGTGTGCCGTCGTGTTGACCCAACACCCGCCCCGCTTGATCTACAATCTCACCCGGCTGGGGCGCAAGATACTTGTCTAAAAAGTCGCGCATGGAGCCGTGCGACTCGACCAGGCACAGGTCTTGGCTTTCGGGCTTAGCGGCAGTGTGCAGCCCAAATTCGGCGGCAACGCGGCGGGTTTCGGTTTTGGTTTGATCGCCCAGCGGAAAGCGGACATGGGCCAGCACAGCTTGCGGTAAGTCATAGAGGAAATAGGACTGGTCTTTGTTCAGGTCTAAGGCGCGCTGCAGTTGATACCGCCCAGTGATAGGGTCTTGTGTAATCCGGGCGTAGTGCCCGGTGGCGATCGCCTCAATTCCCAATTCCTGTTTGGCGTAGTGCAACATCGGCCCAAACTTAACTGCCCGGTTGCATTGCGAACAGGGTAACGGTGTGATGCCCGCACTATAGCCATTGACCAAATAGTCCACAATATTTTCTTGGAATAGCTCGCGGCTATCCACAATGTGGTGCGGAATCCCCAATTCTTCGCATAGCTGCGCCGCATCCACCATCCCCTCCGAGCAGCATTGCCCCTTCCCCTTCATCAGCCACAGGGTAACGCCCACCACCTCATACCCTTGGTGGTGCAAAATGGCGGCGGCAGCAGAGCTGTCCACGCCGCCCGAAAGACCGACGACGACTTTATGCATAGGGCTTAGAAGCGATTGGGGATATATCTGCTTGTTCTAGGCTAACATCTCGCCAGCAGAGCTAGCCTGAAGCTTTTGGAGGCGGCTGTCAAGTCAAGCCCAGATGACCCACAATCCAGTGATAAAAATCACAAGGGCGGATGATCAAGATCGTCGGTTCTCATGGCTCAATTGGGCATACTTAAAGAGACTCAACTCTAGCCGAGTCATTAACAGGGAACACATAATTCTGACAGCTCCAATTATGGATCTGTTGGAATTTTTTTAGCCATACCCACCGCTAAAGCCCTATACGCCTATTGCTTTGAAGGCGTAAATCGGTTTTGGGGGCGTGATTGATCAGCCAAACGCTATCAACCAAACGCGGAAGATTTACTAGCGCATTGCACCCATCATGTTCTTCCAGGATAGCTCTCTCCATAAAATTTCGAGGGCGCGCTGGTCGGTTCCTGTGAAGAGTTGACTATCAACTAGCTCTTTGAGGGTTTGTTGAGCCAGCTGGGCGGCAAAGTTGCCGCCGCTGCGCAATAGATGGCTGTAGTAGCAAAACTGGGGACGTTTTTCTGCGTTGAGATGGAAGCAGTGTACTTCCGCCGGAGTCATGGTATCGACTGGGGTGTTGACGGGCACCACAACGCGAGGAATACCATGGACGCCATAGGAGCTGTCGCCTGCAACTTCCATCCATCCAACTAAGGCAATTCCTAGCAGGGTTCGGGTTTCGCTAATCAAATCTGGTGTGAACAGCGGATCGGGTTCACTCGACAACCGAGGTCCACTGCTCAAAAACATGGGGTTAAACAGCAGTGAGTTGTAAATTAGCCCAACCGCCCAATGGCGTCCATCTTCTTTTTCGAGCTTGACAAAGCTGCCTAGCCCATAATCATCGGCCTGCGGCGGCTCGATCACATCTTGGTCATCGTGAACCTGAACTACATAATCGCAGTGAGAATTGGATTTGACGACTTTGCCAAGGCGCATAGCAGCAGAGTAAAAAAACTATATGGAACAGGAGGGCGATCGCCCCGGCATCCAATACAAAAGTACTCCCCCCACATTACAGCAATTCTCGCCCCATACCTAATTTTTGGCCACCTAATTTCAGCCACCTAATTTTTAGCAAGAGGCTAGGGCTGGGGCTGCACCTAACCTCTACGAGCTTGTAAGCCCAACTGCCGCAGACTTCTACGACATCGATTGGATGATGTAGTCAAAATAGGGACCGGCTTCGCGGGCATCTTCATCACTCAAAAGAGCCAAAGACGCTTGCTTGAGGCAGCGGATCGACTCCACCATGCCCGGTACCGGCACACCTAACGAGTTATACATTTCTCGAACGCCCACCAATCCAATGGTTTCAATGGGAGTTTTGTCGCCTGCCAAAACGCCGTAGGTAATTAGACGCAGATACCAACCATAATCGCGCAGGCAAAGGGCACGCTGTTTGTCGCCATAGGCATTACCACCTGGAGAAATGAAGTCAGGACGCTTTTTCCAAAGCTGCTTGCTGGATTCTTGGACAATCTTTTTTTCGTTTTCTGCCAAAATGCTGGCGATGCGCATCCGCTGCTCTCCAGTGCGGAAAAATTCCTTGATATTTGTCAGTTCTCCGGTGCTCGGGTAGCGGAGTTCGTCATCGGCGGTGAGAATGACCTGGCTAACTACACTCATAATATGGCGGTAATTTCAGAACAAAAATTTTCAGTATTGTATTTGTATTTTAACGACTGGAGGGGACGGAAAGAAAGGGATTGGCCAAGAGAGAATTTGGCGGCTGCTCTGGCCTGATGCATTGCACTCTCTTTCTATGACGCTTTCGAGCTTATTTCTTATGGCGAGACATTCTGAACGTAGGGCGATCGCTGGATATTTAAAGCCCGTATCCGTGAGACTGCTTTATGTAGATATGTAAACCGAAATTCATCCAGTGCTCTGTCCAAAGATAGAGAACACGCGCAATCGCCTGCTGGCATCGCTGCATTTCTATCGATGCTTTAGATGATTCTCATTAGAGTAAAACGTCAAAATAGCCGCTGTTTTGTAATTAGCTTTGTAGTCGTAGCGCCATGCCCTTCTGAGCTTTTAGGTCTTTGGACAGTTCTTTTTAAGGGGTAAAGTTTGTAAGCTAAAGCACAAGCCAAGACCAAAATGAATTGGTTTATACACAAAGCAAAGCTCTATAAGACGAAGGTGTAACATTTTCTTGAGAAATTGAAGGTTATTCATAAAAGTCTGATTAGGGGAGATAGAATGTAATAGAGCAGAATACCTAGAGAAACGAAAGTTATTAGTTCGATACAAAATCCATACAGGCTTTTCAGTTCTTACATTCGTGTTAGGGTAAATGCTCTTACCACTGACGTTTCAGCCATATCGATAGGCTCGGCCTTTAGCAAACTTTTCCAATTCAAAAACTTCTTATCTCGGTGACGGTAAGCTTTTTTTTGACTGTGTGATTTCCATTCACTATCTTCATTCGCCGTCAGTGTTTGCAACAGTGTGGCGTGAGGAGTTAAGCGATCGCTATGCCCTCACGTTTCGATTCATCCCTTTTTTGAAAACTTTGTTGAAGGTGTTATGAACAATTGCCCTTGCTGCTCTCAAATCATGCTGCGTCACGCCCGCTACAAGCGCGTGTACTGGTTTTGTACTCACTGCTGGCAAGAGATGCCAAATTTCTCGGCAACAGTTCTGGCCGAAAGTTCAACGACTAAGACCCTCGGTGTTGTAGGAACGAGCAGTTTAGTTGCTCCTAAAAAGTTGCTTGAGATTGTTTAACATAGGCAGATTGAATGGGGAACAAATTAAACGAGCTGTAGGGAGTTATTTTGTTTAAATAGTTACTTGCAAGAGTCTCTAAAATTTGAAAAACACTAAAAAAGCTGATTTTGTTGCGTCTGAGGGTAACAAAATCAGCTTTTTTGAGCACCAAACAGCGCAATCCTTATTCGATTTGAGTGGAGAAAGGGCACTTTTATATTCCTCTCGGAACTATTTTCTATCCCTCTTGGAGCTATTTTCTTAAATTTAGTTAAATTGTTGTGCCATTAGAAGGAAAAGGCTGTAGTGTTTCAAGGGCTTATGATAGCTTTTATGGAACTTTTTAGCGTGAGGGTGCTAAGACATGAACCTTCCTCTAGTTTTTGATATTGCCACAGGGTTAATTTTTATATTTTTGACGCTGAGCTTACTGGCTTCAGAAATTCAAGAATTAATTACGACAGTGTTGCAATGGCGAGCCGATCATTTAAAGAAGTCAATTGAGGTACTTTTGACGGGTAATAGCGATGAATTGGGGGTCTATCAAAAATTTGTAGACCAGCTATATCACGACCCGTTGATTAAAGCGCTTAACCAAGAGTCCAAAGGTCTACTTCCAAGGTTTTTTCGCGGCATTATTCGTCGGATTGGAGCGGTTTACCGTACTGCTACGGGAGCGCGAAATGTGTTTGGCGATCGCCAATCAGGCCCCTTTACAGGACCTTCCTATATTCCGTCTAAACCCTTTGCTGAAGCACTTTTGCAAAAACTAGACTTAGAGCTGTTGACTCATAAAGTCAGTGAGTTTACGATTCGTGAACTAGGACGAGAACGGCTAGCTCAAGTCGAAGCAGTTTTAAAATCTCTGCGCAATAGCCTAGGAGATGATTCGTTACTAGAAGCAGAATTCAATGCGCTGAAGCTGCGGCTAGACGATATTCGCCAAAACTTTAGAAGTAATCGAGTTTCGCTTTCAAAAAGTATAGATCTGGCAACAGACCAAATTCAGCAGTTTATTGACAGTACCGAAGCCTACTTAAAAGATAATAATCACTGTAAAGATATCATTTTGGGACGATTGCCCTACCTCAAGCAGGCCATCTCTCTCAAAAAGCTAGAGCCAACCCTGACTGAGGTGTTGTCGATGGTGATGACCCAGCGAAATGACTTGCCTGCCGAACTAGCTGAGGTGATTGCCCAGGTTCGAGCCAATGCTGATACGTTGCCGCCCCAGCTAAAACGAAACCTGCTGTCTTTGGCCGACCAAGCGCAAATGAAAACCGAGGGGCTAAGAGATGGCGTTCGTACCTTAGAAAAAGAGGTAGAAGACTGGTACAACCGTTCGATGGATCGAGCGTCGGGCGTGTATCGGCGCAATGCTAAGGGGGTAGCGATTGTGCTGGGCATTTTGATCGCCACGGCTACCAATACCGATACGTTTTTAGTGGTCGATCGCCTCACCCGAGATACAGCGGTGCGATCGGCGATCGCTCAAAGTGCTGATCAGCTGATCACGACAGGCGATCGCCCCACCCGTGTGGCCGACCTAGTGCCGACTAATCCGGCCTTGCCGAATGTGCTACCTCCCGGCGTAGACGGCAGCCCACTGCCTGCCAATGCGTCCTCCAATCCGCAAAATGTTGCAGAAATCCAGCAAGAGCTATCCAATGTCAGAGATGCCTTAGACAATGTGTTGAATGAAATCCCGCTGCCGATTGGTTGGAATCAGCGGAATATGCAGCAGCAGTTTGGCAGCGGGGGGGAAACTGCGCAGGCGGCAAAGTTAGTCAATCGGCTGGTTGCTGTGCCCAAGGCCATTCTGGGTTGGGTGATTACAGGGATTGCCATTTCTATGGGGTCGTCTTTTTGGTTTGACCTGCTGGGTAAAATCGTTCGGGTGCGGAACACAGGGTCACCGACTAAGCCTTCGGCCAGCGATTAAGCCTGCTAGGGATGCTTGCGTTTGATCCAAAATACTGAGTATTCAAATAGGGCGCTTCCAAGGCAAAACAGGAACGACCTCATTTCAAATAGGAGCGGTGCCATCTCAAATGGAACCGATGCCATTCAAACCAGGAACATGTATCACCTTATCCGGCCTCGATCAAAACATAGAGAAAAGCATCGAGACGGTTGAGCAATTGGGTCACCGTTGCAAACGCCGTATCGGGACTAATGGAAGCTAGAGTAACGGGATCAACTGGATGCAGCGTCAGGTAGCGTTGCACCAGATCGCAGACGGATTGAGGGGCGTCCCACAGCGGCAGCAAGCAACCTGCCGACACCGCGTCTAGTCTCACGTCTCCCATGGCGGGCAGGTCAATATAGCGGGTGAATTCAAAGGGCTGGGCTGTCTTCAGGCATTCAACCAGAGCGGCTCGAATCGAGTCAGATTGGAGCTGAGGATGCAGATGAACCGTGGCGGTCTGCCAGTCTGCTGCATCCCATTGATCGACAGGAGTGATCCAGTCAGCGCCTGCGCGGGTACACCAAAAGTCCATCAGGCGATTGACCGGATTGAGCAATTCGTAAAGCCGCAGCTGGTCGCGGGGTGCGGCGGCCATTAGGCTCATGCCCCAAAACGCAGGCAGGTTTTCGGAATCTTGAAATAGGTCGGGCACTTGCCAGTGTCGCCAATTCACCATGCTGAGAAAATCTAAGCCCGTTTGGTCTAACAGCTCAAATAAATCGGTCATGCTGAAGCCCTTGTCGCCCAGCAATAAATAGTTGACCATGACGTTGCCTTCATATTCGGGCAATGCGTGTTCTGGTCGCCAGGTCTGGCCTCGCAGCTTCACGTCGGGCTTTAGCGCCTGCATGGTTTCAACGACGGCTTTAATTTCTGCATCGCCGGGGCTGCCGTCCATTAGTCCCAGCATTTGAAACACTTTTTGTGCGCGGTAAAAGCCGTCGCGCTGCAAGGCATTGTGCAGGTTGGCGCGGATAATCCCCGTGGGTTTGAGCACGGCGTTCATGGCCTGCAAGCCACCGAGGGTATCGGGCAATAGGTAGAGCACCTCGTCGCAATTGATGTAGTCAAATTCCAACCCTAAGCTAGGTAGGTCTTCGATGGTCATGGCGTGGAATTCGGCGTTGCTAAACCCGTGATACTCTAGCCGCTGACGGGCTAGCTTAATCGATTCAGGGGATAGGTCAATGCCGACAATTTTGGCTCCTGGGTTGGCGATCGCTAGCGTCAGGGCGGCATATCCGGTGCCGCAGCCCGCATCCAAAATTACTTTGTCGTGGGTGGAAACAACGCGGCGATCGCGCAAATAATAGGGCGTGACCAGGCTATGGATAAATAGCTGGTTGTAGTCGTCTTGGGGCGACTGCTCTAATGGGTTGCGCGGGTAGGGGGCGTTGTCGAATTGGGCGCGGATATTGTCGAGCAGCATTGGAAGTAAGGATGAAGGCGGAAGGATGAGGGATGAATGGAAAGGGGTGATTTTAAGTCACCAGGACGTAGAGGCTTTGTTCTAGTTGGGTGATTAGGTGTTTGACGTGGTCGGTGGCGATCGCCAGTGTCATGGGTGCTAGGGACGGAAACTGGACGGGGTTGAGGCTGAGGTAACGGTGGGCGATCGCGGTGATGGACTGCGGTGCCTCCCATAGGGGCAGCAGGGCGGCGGCTTGGCTGCTGCTGAGGGGGATGGGTGACCCGGCGGAAATGGGAATGTAGGGGCTGAAGCTGAAGGGTGTGGCGTTTTGGCAGCAGGTCAATAGGGCTTGACGGATGGAGTCGTGCTGAAGCTGGGGATGTAGGGTAACGGTGGACTGCTGCCAGTTGGGGGATTGCAGGG
>CASBQX010000148.1 GCA_949127925.1 Synechococcales cyanobacterium PMM_0002 | reverse complement strand
GGCTACGACTATCCCGTTTTCAATGGCACCTATGGAACATAAGAGGGCGTTATGAGTATCGAGAGAATTGTTGAACAAGCTCTCCAATCGGGTTACTTAACACCGAGCATGGAGGCAGAGGTGGGTCGAATCTGCGACATGGCCTCTGAGCTTTCAATTGAAGAATACATGGCATTAGATCGATTGATGGGTTCGTTGCTAACTGGGGAAGTGGTAGCGGTTCCCCGCAAACAATTCATCAATGTCATGGAAGAACTGGTGTTGACAGAGGCGATCGCGCGGGTAGCAGAAGTTGAAGCTACCAGTGACTGCACCTTAGACTTAGGCGATATTGCCGCCTATGCGCTGAATCGGCTTCCCCCACTCTATGCCACCACCGAGGAAGGAGCCGAATATCAGCGAGGTCGCGCCCAAGAAGAGCTGAAAATTCTCATTGCCCAGCAGGTAAACGATGCCATTGGGCGCAGCCTCGATCGACCTAAGTTCTTCCCCGAACGGCAGGCGATCGCCAAACCGCTCCAGGATGAGATTCTAAATCAGGTGAGTAAAATCTTGAACGCCTGTGCCCATAAGTTTGAGGTTCACGCAAATTGATCCCAGCTCTAGGGTGGGCAATGTCCACTCTAAATGTCCACTCTAAATGTCCACTCTACCTTGATCCCCAATCAAATCAAGCCGCTACTCCAACCCCTCACGGTCGGTTTCAGCCGACATCTCACCCCCCTGAGTTGCGTCCTCCTCAGCGGCACTGGGTATCGGCTCAAACACCGGGCAGTAGCCGTGAGGAGTCACCTTAAACCCAAATAAGGAAGACGCCTGACTCCAGCAGCGCTGCCCCCGATAATGCAGGCAATTGCCACAGCACTCTAGTTCTGAGGCGATCTGGTCATCGCCAGCTTGACTCAGCCATTCGCGCTGTGGAATCCCCCTCAATACCAACTCATCCCCCTGCCACCGCGCCTGCACCATGCCTGTATCGGCAAAGCTCTGCCACCTAGAGTCAGAGATTAGCGTGGGGGGGAGTAAGACGGTGACTCCGTCTGCGGTTTCTGTGAGTTCACCTTCGTAGTGGGTTTCGGGCGCTGCGGGTTGCAGGAACGTGTCTCCGATGGGCAGCTCTACCGGAGTTCCTACATTGGGTGTATGAAGATGGTAGCGGGTTTGCAAATCTTCTAAGCTGGCCAAGTCGGCTAGGTAGTTGGCCGGACCATGGACGAAGATGACGTGCTGGGGTCGCAGGTTGTGAATCAGTTGCGTAGTGCCAGTTCCATCACAATGGTCGCCTAGTAAATAAGTATCTAACGTTAGCCGTCCGGCGCGCACTAGAGCCTGAAGGGAGGGAGAAGAAGTCACCCTCTCTGCCATCAGTCGGTCGATGGCTCCAGCTCGTCCGGGCTGCTGGGGCAGCAGTAGCAGCCACGGCAAATTGCCGACTTGAATATATTGGCTGAGTTCGGCGCTGTGGTGCGTGAGGACAATAGAGGGCGTCTGCCCCGATAATGCAATATCGCGCAGTCCAGCTTCGGCGGGCAGACGGCGAACGCGAGGGCGAACGCGCTCATCCCAAAACAGCGGCTGGTGGCGGGCAAAGTTTTGCACGCTACTAGGAAAATGGGGCAGCAGCTCTAGGTAAGAGTCACAGCCCGCTGCCACTAAGTCATCGACCCAGATGTCAATCGGTCGCCCGGTAAAATGATGATGGCTCCGCAACAGCATTAATAACTCTTGCCCCAGCCCTAGGGTGGGTACCGGGAATAAAACCGATTTCGAGTCAGCGATCGCTTGGTTGATGCGCTCGGCTAGCTGATTCTCTTGCTGCCGCCGATGGGGATGGCGCGAGGTGCCATAACTGCCTTCAACAATTAAGACATCGGGCTTTAATCCCCGCATCTCTTCTAACGGCAGGCCCTCGACTAAGCGAGAGTTGGACAGCAAAAAATCACCTGTGTAGAGCAAGGTGTAGACATGCTGATCGGTGCTGTAGGTCAGCAGCAGAGCCGCCGCACCCGGCAGATGCCCCGAGGGAAATAGCTCAGCGCTAAGGCCATCGAAAAACTCGACGGGCGATCGCCACGGCAGTGCTTGGCAAAACGGAACCGTAGACTCTTCGTCTTGCCAATTGAGCGGCAGCAGCTGCGCGGTCACTTCACTGGCATAGATTGGCAGATGGGGAAATGCCTGATGCAGCCCCAGCAACCCTCTAGCGTGGTCAGCATGAGCATGAGTGCAGATCACCAAATCGGCAGGTAGCACATCTGCATTGACCCCGATCAGCGGCGTTAAATTTTCTAAACCGCAGTCTAATAAAATGCGGTAAGGTCCCATCTGTACGAGTAGACAGATTCCCTCATCCGCATAGCCAACCCCGTAGGGCAAACATTCCAGCTCAGTCACAGTAGTGGCTTCCCCGCAAGCAAAATGATCTCATTGCCGAGACGACAATTGCACTGATCGACTTGCTTGAGTTAATGAGCCGACCCATTCCCGTGATAATCGTCGGAGTCATAGAACCCGTTACGGGTGCCAAAGAATAAGCAGGCTGCAATAAAAAATGGGGTTATCCCCAGCAAAATTAGTTTGACATCCATAACTTTCTATCCTCAGAAATTTAATAGGTTAAGTCGTTTATTTAATCTTGTGTGGAGAGATGCTGTGCGAGGATCACTCTGTAACTAATCTTAAACACAGATGCGAGGCAGCACCAGAGCGGTAAGCCAGCACACCTATTTTTCCTCATACCTGCATCAATACTATACAAGCTACCAGTAGGACAAACTAGGGCACGAGTCCCCTGATAGGGTTAAAGACGCTTTTCTATCGGTACAATCGAATTTTGTAAATTGTTTTATTGAATTGCTGGAGACTGCCACTATCAACCCTGCTGTGACTCACCCTCAACCCATTCAGGCTAGCTGGCTCAGTCGCTGTTCTACGGCTGTCGCCCCAGAGTTGCTCGGCTGTACATTGGTGCGCTGCTTCCCCGATGGCCGAGTGGTGCGCGGGCAAATTGTCGAAACCGAAGCCTACACCGCAGACGATCCGGCCTGCCATGCCTATCGTCGTCGCAGCCTCCGCAATGCGGTCATGTTTGGCCCAGCCGGGTGGGCGTATGTGTATCTGATCTATGGGATGTATCACTGCCTGAATGTGGTCACAGATCTAGATGGGGTGGCGAGTGCTGTCCTGATTCGCGCCCTGACGCTTGACCCCATTCCCTCCTGGGTAGATCTGGGTAAGGGTAAACCTGAACGGGTGGCGGCGGGACCTGGAAAACTCTGTCGGGCCTTGCAAATTAATCTCAGTTTGAGCGAAACCCGCTTTGCTCCGGGTCAGCCGCTTTGGTTAGAGCATCGCTCCTTGGAGGTGCAGCACCAGTTTGAGCAGGCTGAGCGATCTGAGCCGCAGCATGGCCTTGAGTCCACAACTGCTGGGGCAACATCTGCAACAAACAGCCTCATCGTTCAAACTACGCGCATTGGGATTACCCAAGGGGTTGATCTGCCCTGGCGCTGGTATGTCGGGGGGTGTAAGGCGGTATCGAAGCGGTAGGTGACACCCGGCAGACGGCAAGACTACCGGGCAAGCGTGACGGAAAACCGCAGTTCAAAGGGTGTAAACGCGCCAGAGGTGACGGGACGACCGCGCAGCACCAATTCGTACGCCCCCGCTTGCGGGAAGGTGAGCGTGGTGCCCGCAATGCCCTGACGACCTTCGATGGCGATCGCTCTCAAACTTGGCTGCTGAAGCGGGGTGGCATTTTGACGGCGGGGTTGGGAATATACCAAAAGCTGGCAGTTGCAGGAGGAAAGTGGCACCGTTTGCCCACCCCGGCGGGTGAGGGCAATCCAGACCTGGCTGGCGGTGCCTGCACGCGGGGTATCGTTGGGTTCAATGTGGAGGGTGCCGCCGACTTCACCCGAGACATGGACTTGATGGGCTAGGGCAGGGGTAGCCAGTAAGGACAGACCTAGCAACCAACCAAGAGACCTACGGACGGATAGATTTGGGATGAGCGGGTGGAACATAAAACTTTTCTAGTGAGAACAACATCCAAAACCAGCGGCAGCGCAGCAGCAGCACACCCAGAACGCTTAACCCTAAAATTACTATCGAAACTTGCTGCCACCGGCTGGGCTGCATGGTTCCCAGGTAGTGAGACCCGATGAACATG
>CASBQX010000147.1 GCA_949127925.1 Synechococcales cyanobacterium PMM_0002 | reverse complement strand
CAATGACACATGATCCACCTGTACCATCAGCTCCCTAGCTTAAACGCCTCCATGAACAGGCCATAGGTTAAGCCAATTTTGAGCGCATTCAGTAGCTCTGGCACAAAAGGCGCTGGCACAAAAGGCAGTTGCCCCCGGTCACTCGACTTGAAGCCAGGGCGTTGGAAATCAGGGCGCTGGCTCCGGCGATAGACATACCAGCTCACCGCTTCCGTCACACCTACCACCACAATGCTGGCGATCACATCCGACTCTGCCCGTTGCCCCGATACGGTAGAAACCGCCGTTGCCAAAAAATTACCAAACAGCAATCCCAGCCCCACCAGCGAAATCCGCCGCCACGGATTTCGCAACCAGCCCCCCAGTTGCCCAATCGATCCATTCAAAATGCGGCTCAGGCGAGTATCTTGCATTAGGGCAGCTCCACCGATGTCGGTTTTGCGACATGCGGTAGACCCCAACCGAGCTTCTCTCTCAAGATGTGGAAGAATTCAGGCGATCGCAGCCGCACGAACCGGGCAGAGTAGGGCGATCGCTGCACTCGGACTCGATCTTCGGGGCAGACGTAGCAGCCCGCATTGCCATCTACCACCATGACCAGGCGATCAGGATTCGCCGCATAAATCGTCACCGATTCTTGATCAGAAAAGACTAAGGCGCGCGATGCTAACGAGTGAGGGCAAATCGGTACCAGCTGTAGAACCGGAACCCCCGGCGTAATGACAGGGCCACCCGCCGAAAGCGCGTAGGCAGTAGAGCCAGTCGGCGTCGAAATAATCACCCCATCCGCTGCAATATCTACCGGGGCATGGCGACCAATTTCTACCTCAAAGTGGCACATACTGGTCAACGGTTCGCGGTGCAGCACCATTTCGTTCAAACAAAGCGCTTCCCAACTCAGCACATCTTGCTGGTACATCTGCACCGTCAGCATTAGCCGTTCTTCAATTTCATAGTCTTTGGTGGCGATCGCTTCAATGGCTACCGAAAGATGATTGACATAGGTTTCGGTCAAAAAGCCCATGTGCCCCGTATTTACCGTCAGCAGAGGAATGCCGTGGGGTGCAACCTGGCGAAACGCGGCCAGCACCGTCCCATCCCCACCCAGCACAATCGCCAGCTCCATCTCCTCTGAAAACCCAGGCGGCGTCAAACTCGTGATCGGGGTATGGCACACCGGACGGTTGGGCTTAGAGTAACCCAAAATGCCGCCAATGCTGGTGGCCAAATGCACAGTCCAGCCATGACCCACTAGCTTGTCTCTTAACTCTTCCGCAACGCGACAAGCTACGGGCTTAATATCGTTGTAGATAATCCCGATTGTGGGCACACTCAGCGTCCGGTTCAGGTGTTTTTAGCAATGGAGAATTGCCGTTCTAGACGGTAGGCGTGAAGACAATGTCTTCTCGGCCAGCTTTAGCAGTGTGGCTCCTCAATCCTCCTCTATATAGATTAGTGGGTCGAGGAGTGGTTTGAACACTTTTCGCTAGCAGCTTGAATAAATCGCCCCAGCCAAGGGTGAGAAATGGGAGGGTAATCACTACCCTGACGCGTACATCAGCTTTTCCGATAAGACAATTAAAATTAACTAAACTCTGTAAAAGACCCGTTTTAGTTGTTGTTTGTTTAATAGTTTGTTACAAAAAGGGAGTTACGTGATCAGCTATCGATGTCGTAAGCGACCTTAAACTGCATGTTCGGTGGTCTTACTAGTTTAAAACCAAGCTCTGGTAATGATTTAGGCGAACGAATGCTGAACAATGTTGCCAGTCAGTCTATTCGTCATCTGTTTACCAGTAGCGAGTTGGTAGACGTTTCTATCCGGTGCAATCCGTCCAGCAAGCTTTTGCAAGGCAGTATCGACAGCTTCAAAATGTACGGGCGATCGCTGGTGATTCGCCGTGACTTTTTGGTTGAAGAAATGTCCTTTGAGACCGATGCCGTTTCCATTGATCCGGGTTCGTTGCTGGGCGGCAAACTCCGGCTGAAGCAGCCCACTCAGGCTGTTGCCAAAGTTACTCTGTCCGAAGCAGGCATTAACAAAGCCTTCACGTCTGAACTAGTGCGTCAGCACATGGTCAACCTCACCTTGGAGGTGTTGACCAATCTATCGGGTGGCGAACCTGTCTCCTTCCGCGATGTCCAGCTCACCCTACTGTCTGACAACCAAGTCAAAATTGAGGCTAAAACCGATTTACCCAATCGCCAGGACGTGCCTATTAGCCTCCGCTGCACCGTTGCCGTAGAAAAGCGCCGCCGGATTGGTTTCAATGATCCTACCTTCGACCCCGAAGGCATCCCCGATGACGTTCAAGGTCTATCTCAAATTGTCACCATGGCATTTGCTAGCGTCTTAAACGGCATGGTAGACCTCGATCGATTTGACCTAGATGGTGTTCTGCTAAGAATTAACCGTCTAGAAACTCAAGACAAAATGTTGGTCTTTACTGGGTATGCTCAAGTAGAGCGTTTCCCTGGCACTTAACCGCCTTGGAACCCAGTTAAAGACCTGAATGGTTCAATGCCCATGAGTAACCTGTTCCTTGCAGGCGGGGTAGTTATGTTGCCATTGCTAGGATTCTCTATCCTGGCAATGGCGCTGATTGCGGAGCGAACCATTTTCTGGTCGCAGATAGCACAAAAGCAAGACAAGCTGATTCGAGAAGTTTTGGTGCTGTACCGTCGCAACGCCCGCGCGGCCTTCCAAAAGCTAGAACAGAATGCTCATTTGCCGATAGCGCGAATTTTTCTGGCCGCGCTTGAACTCGATCAAGCAACGCCAGATGAGTTCCGTTTGGCGTTAGAAAGCGCCGCTCAAGCAGAATTGCCGTTGCTGAAGCGATTTAATACGGTGTTTGACACGGTGATCAGCGTGGCTCCTTTGCTGGGGCTGCTGGGCACGGTGTTGGGCTTGATCCAATCGTTTAGTGCACTGCGGTTGGGTGATGTGGGTGGAACCCAGACCACAGGGGTGACGACCGGAATTAGTGAGGCGCTGATTTCGACCGCAGCAGGGCTAGTGGTGGCGATCGCGACCCTGCTGTTTGCCAATACGTTTCGAGGGCTATACCAACGGCAAATTGCCTTAATCCAAGAATATGGCGGGCAGATTGAGTTACTATACCGCCGTCGTCATGAACGCGGAGGTAAGCCCAATGCGACTCCCCAGTGAGCCAGATCCGCCGCCCCAAATCAATATTGTGCCGATGATTGACGTCATCTTTGCCATCCTGACGTTTTTTATCATGTCTACGCTGTTT
>CASBQX010000146.1 GCA_949127925.1 Synechococcales cyanobacterium PMM_0002 | reverse complement strand
AAGTCTCCTTGAATGTAGACAGGGTTGTCGGAGATAAACGACAGGCCACGGCCATTATCCGCCGCACGGGTGAGGATAGCTCCCTGGCGCAGCCGGAAGCCCTGGGGACGGCGATCGGGATCGGGGAAGTAGTCTACAGGCTTGGGCGTAATGTTATTGGAATCGTTGAGCGGCGGGTCTTTCGAGTCTACAGCACTGCCTTCTATGTTCATGCGACAGTCGTCATTTGTTCGCAGAGCAACCTCGGTGCTGCAGGTAGCCCAATCCCCTATGGTGGGCCGGACAACGCTTAGTTCTGAAACAGCATCTTCCCGGTAGGCGTAGATGATGCCAGCGTTAGGTAGCCAAAAGTCTGCGCCAATGGCCTCGCCCCGCAGCAGGTCTAGATGGAGATCCATCGCCCGCACGCTCATGGCCTCACGCCCGTTGTAAAATGCAGAATCTTTAAAGCCCACCCGCCAAAATTTTGCCGCACCCACAGTAGAGGTGCCTGCACTGTTGCGTGAGCAAGGCTCGCTCAAGTCGCTCAAACACACCTTGATTAAATTGTCGCGGTTGTTGTTGGGAGTCAGTTCAGCCGTGCTGCCTGCTGGTGCGGCGATCTCCCGGCGTGGCAACGACCAATTGGTGAGAGGTACGGGCTTTAGAGCGATCGCAGAGGCAAGGATTGGCTCAAACAGCTTACCCAGGTTCCCAGAACTATTGGTGAAATATTGAGCCTCTGCTGTGCTGATGTCATCACGGGCATAAGCTCTGCCACGATCACCCCTTAAACCATCGGCGTCAGGATGGGTAGCGAGGGGACTATCCGCCTGGGCAACCGGAAAGAGATTGAAGAGCGCGGGGTAAAAAGGACGGTTAGAACAGAGAAATCTAATGGAATCGTCAATGACCGCCGCCGCCGTTTGCATGTCGCGACAGCTTGATTCAAGCGTGCCATAGCGTCCACCCACACCCACAGTGGGTGGAGGCAGAGGATCAAAATCATCATCATAATAGGCATTGTTACCGGGTGGCGATCCAGTAGTTGCAAACCCAGAGCCAAAGAAGCCAAACTGGCGATCGCGTGCCACCTGTTCTTTGGAGATAATCATCTGCGCCAGCAGGATCATCTGGTTCAGTTGATCGGGTGTGGGGTTTCTAACCGTAAGGTCGGTGATTTGTGGTGCAGGTGCAAGAGGCGTAATCCCAACAGCCCCTCCGTTAGCCACATAATCTCGCCACCGTTCCAGCAACCGCACGTAGGTTTCTGGGTTTAGGCTCGTATAGGTATTCAGGTTAAGAATATTCTTCAAAGGCGAACTGCCCGATCGAATCGCTCGAATGGCACCCCGCAACCCACGGTAATACTCGTTGGGTTCTAATGCGGCCCAGTTGCTGCTGAGAGTATCGTAGGATTTGCCAATTAACGGATGATTTTCGGGGTTAAAGTCCTCCAGATAATCGAGCTGGTAGGCCAACATGCCCATCATGCAGGCAGAGCTATAGAGCGTAGTTTTATCAGCTGGGCTGAGGTCATTGAACCCCACGCCGCCGCCGCCATCGATGAGCATGCGGTTGTAGAGGACTCGTCGCAGCATGGAAAAGTCTCCCCACATGGCCACAACAGGGTAGGGGTGAACAATATTGTTTTGTACCGGAGTAAATGATGGTGCTCCCCCTTGTGGATCACCCGCTAGCATGGCTAAGTTGCGCAAAGCCCGCATCGTTGGGGTAGTGTTACTCGCAAACTCGGAGGCAGGTGGAACGCTATATTCCCAGCCGTTGGTGCCTCGCCCCCGCAAAAAGTCTGAAATAATCAGGGGATTGGCAGACCCTGGAGCGACCCCATAGCGCGTAAAGGTGGTAGACGGAAAGTTATAGGCCAAATTCTCAAACGTAGCACTGCGATCTAGCGTTCCGGCTGTGCCGGGATGAACGGTAGAAGCCAGACAGGCCGCAGGCACATCGGCACCGCCGCTTGAGCTTTTGTGATAAACAGCCGCTGCCTGTACTGCTGGCAAATTGTCTGCTAGCGATCGCCGCTGTCGAGCCTCATTACAGTTGCCAGTGCGACTGGGTGCAGTCGTACAAGCGTCCCAGGGGCGTAGCGGCTCAGAATCCCTCACTCGGAGGCGATCGCTGCCCAAAGGCCCACCCCAGCCAGACGCATCTCCTAGCTCTAGCCGCTGCCCCACAATCAGCCGCACCCCTTCATTTCGGGCGCGACGTTCCCAATATCCATCTAACCCCACAGCGCTACTGTCTTGCCCTGCCGCAGGAGTGTTCCCAACCAGTCCCTCGTTGCCACTAGCCGGAATCACGTCCCCAATTTTGCTAGTTGCTGGAATATCAATGGTCGGATCACCTTCCCGCCCGCCATAGCGAGGTTTAGGCCCATAGCGGTTGTCTGCACGGTAGGAATCGTCTACGTAGGGTGCAGCCTCTTGATCAGGCTGAATCAGCCGGGCATTGTCGCCACGATTCAAGTCATTTAGTGCCCAACGCGTTGAAGTTATCGCAGGGTTACGCGTCGCCGAACGACCCTCAGTTTGTAGAACGACTGGATCAATCGCATAGTCAGATGGCTTCCATGTGCCAGGAGTGGAATCATTATTATTCCGCAGCGCGACATTCTGCGTCGGAGGCCGATCAAATCCGTTAAACAAATCAAATCCGGCAACATCGCCAGGCGCAGAAGTATCATTTTTTAGTGTGCCTGCAATAAACTCACCCGTAAACGCCGGATTTGAAGGTGAAGCTGGGATCGCGACGGTAGTAACCTCAGAGGCGGCCGGGGTCGTGTTGAGGCAAGATTTTTCCGAGCTGATCAAGTAGCTGCGAAAGCTGCCATCGCCGACCATAATGTTGCCCTCGGAGTGCATGGCTCCGTTCCAGTTAAACGCAGGCCCAGGAAAAATCTCTAGGTCATTACGAAACCAAGCACCCCACTTATTTCCCTGTTCTACAGTGCGATCTTGGTGAAACTCTAGTGCAGCAACTGGGCGGTTAGCCGCATCGGGCTGAACATAGACATCTACCTGAAAGTTTTTGCGCAGCTTAGATGGTTCAGAACTGCTGGGCAGCCAACCTCGACCCACCCCATCTGATGTAGCCGCTGCCGCCGTTGCAGAGGCACAGGCCGGGTCTTGTTGACCTGAATTACTTAAGGGACCATGCCGCACCTCTAAGCGGCTAGCCCGACCGGGTAGCGCCCTATCAGAGGTATTTCGCAACGCTGCTGCTGGGTTGGCTGGGTCTGTCGGTATTTTATAAATAATTGAATAAGCTACTGTAGCATCGAGTGTCCCGTCGCCATCAGTATCGGCCCTATAGCGCCAAGCGTTGTCTGGTCTGTTATCTGGAGGCTGGCTTATATCAACCCGTATCTCACCAGGCAGTCTGTAGGGATCGTACGCTGGTGTTGCCGCTGTCTCGGGGTGGCGCGGCACCGTGGTGGTTCCAATGGGAAGGCCGTCATTGAGCATCATTCCCAACAGCCAGTTTTCAGACGGAATACCGCTGGGAAAGCGTGGATCTCGCTTAGTATCAAACAAAAATTCTATTTTTGCTTTTGCCCGATCCAGCGTGGGCGTAGCGGCATTGTAAACTACGCGCTGTTGCCGTTCGCCAATCGTTTGAACCGTGCGAGTGTAGGTGCGGTAGCCAATGGAACCTACTGTCAGCAGCAATACTAGCAGCAGCAGCACAGTGGTGGGCAAAATGAAACCCGCCTTTGATAGCCCGGGGTATTTACCCAGACGCATTAGACTCCGGAACAACCAAAGCACGGATTGCTTGGTCAGTTTTGTGGCGAGTTGCTGCACCTGAATCAAGAGATGCTGAATAGCGCTGGTTAGCTTGCGGCTTGACATAACTGCCTTCCTGTAAAAATGGAATATTCCGAGACATGCCACAAATTGAAACAACCAGGCTTGCAAACGCAAGACATCTGGAAACTGGTCAATCTCTCAGAACTAAAAATTAAACATTTAGACTACTCTCACCCTGTAGCAGTAGCACTCAACCAACCCAAGAAGAACAGCTTCAGACATCTGAAGGCCGTATATTCTGCGTGGGTCAGATTGGCTAGCGCAACTAATACTAATTGAGATTGAAAGAGTCGAACTGAAACAGGTAATCAACAGGAGAACTACAAGACCATTGGCCACTCACTCGTGCAAATTGTAAGTAGGCATGTTTTTAGCCTTACAAAAAAGCTTAGATCGGGACAAGGCAGCAATTCTGGAGACAGGTGAATGAAAAACTTAATTGCGGTTAAATCTGCAATATTTGAAGCCGAGTGATCGAGAGAACAAGATTTGAGACGTTCTGCCCGAAAACTTGCCAAAGAACGAAAATATACAGAGACACTTTGAATAGTAGCAAAATCTAGCCGTTAATCATAACCGTGTTTTTGTGTAAATTTATTACTCCATGGCTAAAGAGCTTGTAATGTACGCATGAATATTACACATGATACCCACCTCACTTCCTGGAACGATCAGGGGAAATCGTGGATTTTGAGCTAGTCCATCGGCAACGTGAAAAATATTTTCCAAAAAATATTCCGTGGTGGTAGAGACGCGATTAATCGCGTCTCTACCACCACGGAGAATTATTCTACCTAAAAACGATTGGAGCCAAATGCTCTAGAACTTGCGCAGGTCAATTCCTGCTTCTTTAGCCATTGCTGCCAACCCTTTTTTCTCTAGAGTTTTGATAGCTTTGGTAGAAATACGTAGGCGCACCCATCGTTTGCCCTCTGCCCACCAAATACGTCGTTCTTGCAGATTAACTCCTTGCAGCTTCTTGGTACGTCTGTGGGAGTGTGAAACAGCGTAGGCGTTATTGGCTTTTTTGCCGGTTAGATCACATATGCGACTCATGGCGGTCTCTCTGGTCGGTGGTTGGCACAGTCTACTATTATACTGGGCAGTGTAATTTTGCCAAGCTACTAACTGAGAACTTCCTCAGTCCTCAGTTAGAGCCTGCTGCCGCTTGCTGCTTAGGTCTGTGTCAAGCGGGTCAACACATCATTCGATCGCTCCACAAACGACTTCATCCCCTCGGCATCAAATCCCTTTTGGGTCATGAGCGCTAAATCGTAAATATGTTGACAGAGCAATGTTGCTAGCTGTGCCGAGGGCGATTGGCCGTCGGGCTGAAGGATGCTGCCATGGGTGAGGTTGAGCAAGTTTTGCACTAACGGGTGAGCTGTATTGACTAGCAAGGTATGTTCTTCGGGGAACTCGACGGCCTGCTGCTGTAGCATGGCGGTCATCTCTTGCATCCGGCGCAGGCTCTCTGGCAGCAGCACAATGGCAGGAGGAGCAGCCTGAACGTTTTCAGCCTTAAGCGCTTCAGTCCGAATGGTTACCTTAGGCTTATTTAAAGCCTGCACGAACAGCTCCTTAAGTTCTTCACTGCGAGTTTTGTTGGTAGTAGGGTCAACGATTTCGCTGGCACTATCCTTATCAATAAGCGTTTCATCGAGTTCAGAATCGACCCGCGAGAACCGCACATCGGCATATTCGCGTTCTAGGAAACTGATGAAATGGGAATCAATGAAAGAATCCATGAATAGGACTTCAAGCCCTTGGTTTTTGTGCAGCTCTACGTAGGTAGCCTGTCCTGCCGCATCGTTGCAATAGAAAACACGGTTTTCGTGGTGAGTTTTGTTGCGCTCCAGGTAGTCTTTTAGGGTAGTAAACGGAGGTGCAGAGGATGCCGTGTCGGCTGCGGCTGGAGTTACATCTTGCCACGCATCGCCATCTGAGGATTGCACCTGAATCTCCGGAGCGTCAGTGGTCGTGGCAGCAGTGGTCGTGGGCGCAGTGGTCGTGGGCGCAGTCGGTGCCCCTTCGTAGGTGGTGCGGTAGATCAAAATATCTTCGACCTGTTTTTTGAACTTGTCATCGTTCATCGAACCGAATTTGACAAAGGTTCCCAGGTCTTGCCAGCCCTTGATATAGGCGTCGCGGTCGTCGCGGTAGAGTTCTTTGAGGCGATCGCCCACCTTTTTAGCAATGTAATCGGCAATTCTACGAACCGTGCGATCGTTCTGCAAAAAGCTGCGAGACACGTTCAGCGGAATGTCGCTGCTGTCAATCACACCCCGCAGCGGCATCAAAAACCGAGGAATGACTTCTTCGCAGTTGTCGCTGACAAACACCTGATTGCAGAACAGCTTAATCTGCCCCTTGGATACGTCTACATCTGGCTTGAGCTTCGGGAAGTAAAGAATCCCGTTGACTACAAACGGGTAGTCTGTGTTTAGATGCACCCATAGCAATGGCTCATCTTGATAGGGATAGAGGTAGCGATAAAATTCTTGATAATCTTCGACGCTGAGGTTACCAGGAGATTCTTTCCAGGGCGCTCTTTGGCGGTTGACTTGCTCGCCTTCTAGCTGAATCGGCACAGGCAAGAAATCGCAGTATTTCCGCACCAATTGCTGGATTCGGAACGGTTCTAGGTACTCTAGCTCCTCTTCTTGCAAAGTCAGAGTAATGGTGGTGCCCCGAGTAGTGCGATCTGAGTCTGACAGCTTGAACTCTGTAGAGCCATCACATGACCAGTTGACCGCTTGCGCCCCGTCTTTATAGGACAGGGTGTCGATTTCTACATGGGTTGCCACCATAAAAGAGGAGTAAAACCCCAACCCAAAATGCCCGATAATCTGCTGATCGGCGCTAGCAGTATATTTTTCAACAAATTCTTCTGCACTAGAAAAAGCGACTTGGTTAATGTATTTTCTGACCTCATCGGCGGTCATACCGATACCTGTATCAGAGATAGTCAGGGTTTTCTTGTCTTTATCGAGCGCAAGCTCAATGGAAGGTTCGCCCACATCGCCCGAATATTCACCGGAATATGCCACCATTTTTAGCTTTTGGATGGCATCCACGGCGTTGGAAATCAATTCCCGCAAAAAGATTTCGTGATCTGAATACAGCCACTTTTTGATAATCGGGAAAATATTCTCGGTATGGATGGAAATGTTGCCCTGTTCCAGAATGGTTGTCATAGGTCTGCGTCAGGGGGTAAGGGGTAGAAAAGGAAAAGCATCGCTATTTATTTTAATCGGAGAAGGTTTCGGTTGTGCGAGATCGGATTTCCCTACCCAGCAGTCGAGAAATTCGGACGGATCAGGCTAAGAGCCAAGCCACCTCCACTTGCACAACACCCTGACAGGCCGGACAGAACTAGGCTTGGAAGTGTTGACAGACCCACAGCCAACGCTCTTTTACTCCCAAAGAGAGAGCCTGTAAAGAGAATTCTTAGAGGCAACTCCATCTAGAGGTTGATTCGCTCAACTTATCTTTTAGCGTACAAAGTAGCTACGGTACATTTTGCAGAGGTGATTGCAGATGAAGCGCAGTTTTAAGCTTAACGCTTTAGTTCGCCAAATCAGTAAGCTGTTACTGACTTTCGGCTGTTTCTTAACTCTTATCTTTAGCTACCAAGTTCATCCTTTATTAAGAGTAGCTCCTGCCTTTTCTGCCCCTTTAGCCTACAGCCAAATTGCTGCTGCTGGGATGGGCAATCAAATTGAGGGTCAGGCTAAAGAAATTCAAGGCAAAGTGAAGCAGAGTTTGGGGAGCGCCACCAACCAAATGGATGGCTTAGGCAAACAGATTCAAGGAAAGGTGCAACAAGAGGTGGGTAGGTCACAGCGCGCTGTAGATACTTCCACTAGCCAAGTTCAAGGTGCTGCCCGCCAAGTGCAAGGCAAGACACAAAGGAACATCGGCCAAACCCAAGATGCAATCGACAAAGCAGGCGATCGCATTGAAGACACCAACCGGGGTGTTGTAGATGCAGTCAAGGATTTCTTTGGCAACTAGCGTCTTTGAACAAGAAATCGAGCGTTAAAAGCGCTAAGTCTAACATTTGAACTCGGAGGAACAGCTCATGAATTACATTCAAACTCTAAATCTATCTCAACTATTTCGCCCTATTCAGATTTTTATGATTGCAGCTGTATGCAGTCTAGTGATGTTTTCTAACGCGGTTCCTGCATTTGCGATTAGTAGCGATCGCAGCAGCCCAACTCAAGGCGAAGTGCAGCTAGACGGCATCTATGAAAAGTCTGAAGACGCGCTCAGAAAGAAGATGCCGAACATGCAAGAAGTACAAGAAGAATCTGCTAAGGGATTTAACGAAATCCAAGGCGATGCCGATTTAGATAAAATGAGCCGCCCCGACAACTCCCGTCAGGCGACTACAGCTAAGGAGCAAGCCGAACGGGCGCTCAAAAAGGCCACCAACACCCGCTAGACCTGGTTTGTTAGAAATGTCTTAGTAGGAGACGGCGCAAGTTTAGCTACCGTAGTGCGGGCATATTGCCCGCGCAGGCTGGAAGGCTGCGCTACAAACGGTAGGCAGATTTACGCCTCAGACTACTAGCATCCACTCTATGTTGACAATTATAGTATTCTCATCTTTCTACCTTCTCTTCTAGACGCTGCCTCCGAGTTGAAATTGATTTTTCAACTCGGAGTTTTTTATATTATCAGTGCTGTGTTTTGATAAGTAGCACTGGGGTGCATCCCACTTTTGTAGCCCTCACCCTAAATCCCTCTCCCAGAGCGGGAGACGGACTTTGATCCTGCACCCCTTCTCCCAAAACGGGAGAAGGGGCTGGGGGATGAGGGCAAATTTGCAAAACTGGGATGCACTTATAGCTCTGTTCCTTTATTACTCTTGATTAAAACCATTATTTCTCATCTCTCACTCTAGATTGATTTTTTAATTAATTAAAGCTGCAACGATTAGAACAGAAACA
The DNA here is from genome assembly GCA_949127925.1 of Synechococcales cyanobacterium PMM_0002. Taxonomy (GTDB): domain Bacteria; phylum Cyanobacteriota; class Cyanobacteriia; order Elainellales; family Elainellaceae; genus CASBQJ01. The sequence continues at coordinate 10,692 of CASBQX010000146.1, read as the reverse complement.
CATCGGAGAATATCAGATGCGAAAGATTAATATTGGGCTTACAGATAGCCAGCGCGAGGGTGTCGTTAATCTGTTGAACCACGACCTAGCTGATGCCTACTTGCTACTTATCAAAACCAAAAAATTTCATTGGGATGTAGTAGGGCCTCAATTTCGATCACTGCATACGCTTTGGGAAGAACAGTACAATGCACTGACTATTAGCATTGACAGCATTGCAGAGCGGGTGCGGATGTTGGGCGGTTATCCAGTTGGCACAGCTGATGGTTTTTTGAAGATGGCATCAATTAAAGAAACCCCTGGGATAATTCCATCTGCTACTAAGATGGTGGCTCATTTATTGAATGACCATGAACAAATTATTCGCAACCTGCGTGGGCACGTTGATCAGTGCAGTGACGAGTTTAAAGATCAAGGCAACGCAGATTTCTTGACTGGGTTGATGGAAGCACACGAAGAAATGGCATGGATGCTGCGCTCTTTTATTGAAGGAGAAGCAATTGAGCCAGACGGCGTCAAACCAACTCAAGAGCGCAAGAAAACTGCTGTAGGCGTTTAGAATTCATTTTTAGCTCCTGAACACTGTTTTAGATAGATCGTGAAACAGTTCACGCAAATTGACAATGAGTTGAATTGAGAGAGTCCGCCGGATTTGATTCGGTGGACTCTTTTAATCACTAGAATCACGTTATAGCAATTATCGATCTGGTGCGGTACAGATCGGAGGGCGAACTGCCGTATCGCCCCTACTCTGATGCACTTCACTAGCATGAGAACCGCTATAGCGGTTGCGAACAGCCCTACTTCTCTGGCTTAACTCAATTTCTCAAACAGGCTGGAGAGGACAACGTTGGAGAATAAAAAGCCCTCGGGATCGGTGAGGCGAAGACGCAGCGATCGCCCGCTTAGCTCTTGAGGTAAGGCTTGAGAACCAAACAATGCTGAAACAGGCGTCTCATCCGACTCATCCCCTAGTTGTTCTACCCAACCCTGCTGACGGTAAGGAGCTAAACAAGCCAGAATAGTTAAGACCGACTGGGTGCCAAACTGCTGCGCCACCTGTACCAAGTTGACCCCATCTGCCAATCGCAATCCCAACATTAATTGATCTAACAAAGCTTCTGCGGCTGGCGTTGGTAAACAATCAATAGTGCCCCCGGCGGCACCGAATTGCTCTACCCATTGAAAGTAGGTTTTACGGGTGCGCGGTCGAACAAAACGCTGCCCTAAGGTGTAGCTAGCTGCACCCATACCAAACCCATAATACGAACGGTTTTCCCAATACACCCGGTTGTGCAGACACTGATAACCGGGTTTGGCGTAGCTAGAAATTTCGTAATGCCGATACCCAGCCCTAGTTAAGTAGTGTTGAGCCGTCCGGTACATTTGAGCCGTGACCTCGTCTGTGGGCAAGGGGCGATCGCCAGATTGATACCAGCGGCCAAAGGCGGTAACGGGTTCAATCGTTAGGTCATAGACGGACAGATGCGTGGGATGGAGGGCGATCGCCGCCGCTAAGGACGCTTCCCACTGCGCCATCGTTAAATGGGGCAAGCCCGAAATTAAATCTAAGCTAAAGTTCTCTAGCCCCACCTGCTGAATCAGGCTCACTGCCAAGTAAATATCATCTGCGGTATGGGTTCGTCCGCAGTTTTGCAGCAGGTCAGACTGAAATGCCTGTGCTCCTAGGCTCACACGATTCACGCCTGCTAATAGGTAACCTTGCAGGTGCGCGAGATCAAAGGTGCCCGGATCCATCTCAATGGAAATTTCAGCAGCAGACTCAATTCCAAACCGCTGCTCCAATGCCGCGATAATTTGCGCCAGTTGATCAACGGCAAGCAGAGAAGGAGTGCCACCTCCAAAGAAAATTGTGTTTAAACGGCTGCCCAATGGGGGCGTGCTGGCAATTTCTTGACAGAGCATGGCCACGTAATGGGCGATCGCTGCCGATGTTTCACCCCGAGTGCGATCGCCTACAACCGAAACTGGGAAATCGCAGTAGTAACACCGCCGACGGCAGAACGGAATGTGGACATAGGCGGCATCCGGGATTGTAGAGCGAGTTTTGATGGCTTGTCGCAAGATGGCTTGTCGCAAAATTGGTTGTGGCAAGATGGGTTATTGCAAAATTAGGAGAGCGGCTCAATTTAGCAAAACGCCAGACGATATTGACCTGAGAGATATAATGAGGCTGTGCATCTAAAACCCTTGAGTTTTGGTGCTTTCAGCAAGTTCATGCTTCGAGCTTCTGGTTCCCTCGCCCGCTTGCGCCTCTAACTTGCTTGACATTGAGCCATATAGTTAGCATGGCTGCACTCTTATCCAGGTTTTAGGCTGGAATTATGATTGACGCAATTATTATTATTTCATTCATCCTAGCAGGGGCAGGGGTTGGCTATTACAGCGTTGACTTACTCCCGATCACAGTGCTCGACCAGGTGACGAGTCTAGATGGGTTAAGTGTCGTCACGTCTGGGTTTGGGGCATTGCTAGGCTTAGCTCTCGGGCTAGTGGTGCAAACCAGCTACCGTCGCCTTGAGCGTCAGGTCAGTGAAATGCCAGTGGACATGATCCTCAGCCGCTCAGTTGGGCTGGTGTTGGGGCTACTGGTCGCCAATCTCATGCTGGCACCGATATTTTTATTACCCATTCCCGGTGAATTTTCATTTATTAAGCCGCTAGCCGCCGTCTTAGGTAGCATCATGTTTGCCTTCACCGGCATCAACCTAGCAGATACCCACGGGCGATCGCTGCTCCGTCTGATCAACCCTAACAGTGTGGAAACCCTGCTAGTGGCCGAAGGAACTCTCAAACCAGTTCCCCCAAAGGTTTTGGACACCAGCTGCATTATTGACGGACGGATCGAAGATATTTTGGCCACGGGTTTTGTAGAAGGGCAAATTTTGGTGCCCCAGTTTGTTTTACAAGAGCTTCAGCAGGTGGCAGATGCCTCCAACGACCAAAAGCGGTTACGGGGTCGGCGAGGACTCGACATTCTCAAACGGGTGCAGGAAGCCTATCCTAATAAGATTGCGATCCACCCAGCTGACTATGACGATATCAACACGGTCGATGCCAAACTGGTGCGGCTAGCTCAAGATATCAATGGCACCCTGTTGACCAACGACTATAACCTCAACAAAGTTGCCAGTCTACAGAAAGTGCCCGTGCTCAATATCAACGACCTCGCCCAGGCCATTCGCCCCAACTATCTACCGGGCGACAATCTAGATCTGAAGATTTTGAAGCAGGGCAAAGAACCCGCTCAAGGGGTGGGTTACCTCAATGACGGCACCATGGTGGTCGTAGAAGACGGCGGCAGCTACATGGGCGAAGAAATCTGTGTGGCCGTCACAGGCGCACTTCAAACATCGGCGGGACGCATGATCTTTGCTCGTCCCCAGCAATCGTCTGCGGTCACACCAGGATAAACGGCCTCTTTTTATGGCGCGTCATCGAACCAAGCTGTGCGATCGCTGCACTCAATCTGCCCTGATTCTCTACCGAGTTCAGTGGGACAAATCGGGACGATGGCAGTGGGTCTGCGGCAGCTGTCAGCCCAGCCTTAGTCAAAACAACCCCAACTACATTTACGGCGGCACCTGGAAAGCTAAAAAGCCATCGTAAAACTGCCTCAGGATTTTTAGCCTTGCAGGATGGTTTTTGAAACAATTCGCGTTTTTTTGCGATCGCTCTCCGACAGATCGCCGCCGTCTTGCAGGCGCGTGGCGTTTTCTTGCAATACGGTGGCGGCACTTTGATCGCCCATTTGCAGCGCTGTTTTGGCCGCCGATTGCAGCATAGTCGCGGCTCCAGAGCGATCGCCTTGCTGAAGTTTTTGCTCCGCAATTTGGGTCTGGCGATATTTTGCCAGCGCTAGGACATGCTGCTGCACCTGAGCATCAGGAGTGGACTGGAAGCTAGCACTCGAATTCACCGAGATCGTTATAGGGTCAGACAGCAATCCCTCTCGGTTTTGCATCGGATCGTCATAGCGGATTTGGGCGGTTAAAAGCACATGTTGCCCTGGGGGAAATTGTCCGGCATAGAGATTAGCCAGCACCACCCGAGGCGCGTCAATCATTAAATCACCTAGGCGGACGGCGATCGCCCCAGCCTCTTGCACCATTGGCAGCTCAATCGTTTCGGGCACAACTTGGGCGATCGGCTTTAGCTCGGCCAGCCGCACTCCAGGCGATAGGGTCAATAGTAAGTGAGCGTTGGTCAACGCTACCGACTGAATTCGACTAAACAGGCGATTGAACTCGCTCACCGCGTCTTCGGGTCGCTGAATGTAGGACAGTGTGCCACCTGCCGCATCGGCAATTTTTTCTAAAATATCTTGATTCCAGTTATCGCCAAACCCCAGGGTGTTGAGCGTGAGGTTATAGTCTGCGGCTAGCTGTGCCAGTTTGAGACAGCGCTCGTTATCACCATGCTCGTTCTCTCCATCGGTGAGCAAAAAGGCTTGAGAAATAGTATCTTTCTTGCTTTTTGCCAACTCTTCAATCCCCAGCCGCATCCCTTCATCAATCGACGTACCGCCACTTGGCTTGAGGCGATTGATTTCGACTTTGAGACCAGCTGGATTGCCAATCACCTGACTGGGGATTAGCACTTTTGCTTTATGGTCAAACACCACAACTGAAATGCGATCGCCCGGTGATAGATTATCCAGAATCTCTTGAGCCGCCTGCTTCACCGTTTCTAACGGCCGCCCATGCATAGAACCGCTGTGATCCAAAATCAAACACAGGTTGAGCGGCGCAGTCGGCTGCGAAGTATCGGCGATCGCCGATATTGAAATCGCCAGCTGTCGCTGGCTAGTGGGTTGTGCCACATCCAGATTGATATCACTCAGCGCTACTTGAAGACCCACTTTCATAGTTTCGACGCTCCTAGAAGATTCCAGAAAACTGTATAAATTCTGCGTAAGTTAAGCCGGGTGTTGAGAACCGAACAAAAGACATCATCCGTGATCGACTCAATCCCTGGTAGGCGGCACCCTTTGCTCATCTCTTCAGTCGGTGATCCCTATTACTCTAGTCTGCAACCGATACTGGGTTCACGCTACTATGTTAAAAACAATGCCTCTTGTTTAGGCAACTGCAAAGGCAAATTAAGCTATGAGTTCACCCATTCAGGCCGTTCAGTCTAACTACTATGGGGATTCGTCTTATCGTACACCCCCACCCGACCTGCCTTCCTTGCTCTTAAAAGAGCGGATCATTTACTTGGGGATGCCGCTGTTCTCCTCCGATGATGTTAAACGGAGAGTGGGGATCGATGTTACGGAACTCATTATTGCTCAGTTGCTGTATCTGCAATTCGACGATCCAGAGAAGCCTATCTTCTTCTACATCAATTCAACCGGAACGTCTTGGTACGACGGTGACGCTGTAGGTTACGAAACCGAAGCGTTTGCTATCTGTGACACCATGAGCTACATCAAACCTCCAATTCATACTATTTGTATTGGTCAAGCATTGGGCACTGCTGCCATGATTCTTTCGGCAGGGACAAAGGGCTTCCGAGCTAGCCTACCGCATGCCTCCATCGTCTTGAACCAGCCTCGCACAGGCGCTCAAGGGCAGGCAACCGATATCCAAATTCGAGCCAAAGAGGTGCTGCTAAACAAGACCACCCTGCTGGAAATCTTGGCTAAAAATACGGGTCAAGCAGCCGAAAAAATTGCCAAAGATACCGATCGGATGTTCTATCTCACCCCTGCTGAAGCCAAAGAGTATGGCTTGATCGATCGCGTATTAGAAAGTGCTAAGCAGTTACCTGCACCCGTCCCGGCGTTGACATAGACCGGGCAGTTTTCTATACCAAGCCCCTACGTTAGACCGTCACCATCTTGACAGGCTAGAGCAAGGTTTTCCGATCCCGCTCGTCCGCTCACTTACCCACCTCTCATCCCCCCAAAAAAGACCTATGCCAATTGGAATTCCCAGTGTTCCATACCGTCTCCCTGGTAGCACCTACGAGCGGTGGATTGATATCTACACCCGGCTCAACCAAGAGCGGATTATTTTTCTAGGTCAAGAAGTAACCGATTCTCTGGCAAACTCGATTATCGCGTCGCTGCTGTACCTAGATTCAGACGATCAAAACAAGCCCATCTATATTTACATCAACTCTCCAGGCGGCTCGGTAACGGCGGGCATGGCGATTTATGACACCATGCAGCACATCAAGTCTGAAGTGGTGACAATTTGTGTTGGCCTTGCTGCATCAATGGGTGCGTTCTTGCTGGCATCGGGCAGTAAGGGCAAGCGATTGGCTCTTCCCCATGCTCGGATCATGATTCACCAGCCGATGGGCGGCACCGGACGCAGGCAGGCCACCGATATCGAAATTGAGGCCAAACAGATTTTGCGGGTGCGTCAAGAGCTAAACGAGCTAATGGCAGCCCAAACGGGTAAATCAGTCGAGCAGATCGCCAAAGATACCGATCGCGACTATTTTATGTCGGCAGACGAAGCGCAAGCCTATGGTTTGATCGATCGCGTGATCAATGAAACGCCTTCTTAAATGCCGCTTACAACATTAATTTTTTGTATTGCGATCGCCTAAACGGGTGTAATTTTTCGTCTCTGATGGCAGAATTTTAGTTAATTCTGCCATTTTTTTGGAAACTATTTTCTTTAGAATGAACCTTGCCGATTGCTACCGGATATTGGGGCTGAGAACTGGCGCATCCTATGAGGAAATTAAATCGTCCTATCGACGGTTGGCGCGCCAATGTCACCCCGACGTTAGTTCTGGCAATCAGCAGTACGCTGAAAAGTTCATTCAACTCACCGATGCGTATCGCCAGCTGATCAACGCGGCTAGCCCGATCAGTCCTCCTCTAACAGCTACCGATCGATCAGCGCGATCGCCAACCGTTCCCTCCCCTCAGCCCTCTGTGCCATCGCAGACGCACTCAACAAACCTGCGCCCACAGCCGACCATTCAAAAAGATCCCGATACCTCCCCCAACGACCATCGGCTGAAAGAACACGCGTACCTCCAGCTCCAGCAGATGCTACGAGAGCAGCGGTTTCCCCGAGCGATCGCCCTCATTGAAGGGTTAGCCCAACGCCTGCCCCATGACATGGAGGTGCGCCAATGGCAGGCGATCGCCTATCAACGCTGGGGACGCCATCTAGTAGATACCAACCAGCCCGACAAGGCGCGCCTGTACCTCAACAAGGCTCTGCGCACCGATCCCCGCAACAAAGCCCTGTGGTTTGAGGTCGATCGCGACATGCGGCGGCTGGAAGGGATTGAGATTTTTTGAGGTTTAAATTTTGAGCTTCAATCAGCGATCTAGCATAGTCAGCGATCTAGGAGGAGCGCGATCGCCCCTTCCAGATCTACCTGGCTAAGGGGCGTAATCACAAAGACTTCCTGGCAGGTTTTACCTTTACGGGCAATCAGCTTGTATCCGCCCCGAATTGGGACAGACACCTTGAGCTGAAACGTCGGCGCATTGGACTTAGAGCGGCTCAGCACAGCCGGAGTAACGGTTTGGATCCCCGCCACATTAATCAATTTATTGAGAATAGGAATTAGACCGGGCAAATGGGTCGAGTGATTCCAAACCAGTCTACCGCTCATATGTTGACCCATTCATAGGCACCCGTTTTAAGCCTCCAGCGCTCCGTATTGCTGTTCTACCTCTACGCCGCTTCTACGCCGCCTCTAGTGGAGCCATCGTCAGATCTTCGCGACTTAACTGCTGATGATAGAGTTCTGCCTGCTCTTGCGGCCCAACCCACACAATCGCTTGCCCCTCGTGATGGATCTGATTGGTCAGTTCACGGGCGCGATCGCTCGTCATCTGAGGAATATGTTTTACCAAACATTCCTCCACATGCTTAAACGTGTTGAAATCATCATTCAACACAATGACTTTGTAGTTGGGATAGGTCTTGTGAACCGTTTGACCGGACTTTTGTGGCGCTACCGTGGGCGCAGTCGCCATCATGACGGGTGCTAAAAGTGCCGAATTCATAGACGCCATGAGCCAAAATCCAAAGAGAATATCAAGGTTGAAATTATCTTCAGTTTAGCCCCCATTTTTACCATCGGAGCGTTTAGCAGCACTTGATTTAATTCAGACTGATGGCTAATTGAGCAAATCTATGCTGATTAGTCCCTTTGGCAGCTGCTCCCATAACTGTGGAATAAATCACAGTGGCTTGCATTAAGTTTTTCTAGCATCTTGACCTCAAAAATGGTATGTAGCCTGTGGAAAACTCGGCTTTTTCTGTGGAAAACATGGGGATATGATCGGGAAAACTAGGCGTTGGTGTGGATAAAGATCCATAGGCGCTAATACAGTGTGGATAACTTTCCACATTTTCCACAGGTTTTCCACAGGGAGGAAATCATCCAGAGGCAGAGTGACGCATGATCCCCCCAACTTTTCCACAGTTTCCACAGCCCCTACTACTACTGATCTATCTTTTAAAGAATTTATAATCTAATTAAGAAGCTCAATTAGAACAAGTGTATTTACAAGACAACAAATTGAACCAAAGGGACAACGGTGATACGATAGCCTTCCAAGCACGATTTAAACCCCAAGGTTTCCCCGATGAAACTTATCTGCACTCAAAGCGATTTAAACACCCATCTGTCTCTGGTTAGCCGTGCCGTGCCGTCTCGCCCTAGTTTACCTGTACTAGCAAACGTGTTGTTGAAGGCAGATGAGACAACGCAACGCGTTAGTTTGACTGGATTTGATCTCAGTTTGGGGGTGCAAACCAGTTTTTCTGCTCAAGTCGAAGCGGGTGGAACGCTTACCCTGCCGGCCAAGCTGTTGACCGATATCGTGTCGCGCTTGCCAGACGGCGAACTGACACTGGACGCCGAAGCCGATGGGTCGCTAGCCACGCTGACGTGTGCCTTGGGTCGCTACCAGGTGCGGGGCATGGCGGCAGACCAATATCCGGAGCTGCCGACGCTGGACAATGGAGAGGCGACTCACCTGCTAGTAGAATCGCTCGTGGAGGGGCTGCGAGGGTCTTTGTTTGCAACCAGTGGCGATGAGACGAAACAGGTGTTGACGGGGGTACACGTCACCGCTGAGGGCGACGAAATGGAGTTTGCGGCAACGGATGGGCATCGGTTGGCAGTCGTGCAAACGATAAAACCTGGAGCTGAGACTGAAACGGCGGCGGCTCCAAAAGTGGCAACGTTTGATGTGACGGTTCCAGGTAAGGCGCTGCGAGAACTAGAGCGGATGTTGCAAATGCACCCGTCTGTGGAGGCGATCGCCGTTCGGTTTGACCAAGGGCAACTGATTTTTGAATGGGAGCATCAGCGGATTACCAGTCGCCTGCTGGAAGGGCAATATCCCAACTATCGCCAGCTCATCCCCCGCCAGTTTTCGCGCCAAATGACCGTCGAGCGACGTTTGTTCATTAGCGCTCTAGAGCGGATTGCGGTCTTGGCCGACCAAAAGAACAACATCGTCAAACTGAGCCTCGATGGGACAAAGCAAGAAATTGTTGTTTCGGTCGATGCACCCGATGTTGGCAATGGCCGTGAAGCTGTCGCCGCCCAAGTTTCTGGCGAAGACCTGGACATCGCCTTCAATGTTCGCTATTTGCTAGAAGGACTCAAGGCGTTTAATACGACTGAAATCCAAATGCAGTTCAACGCAGCCACTAGCCCGTCGATTGTCACCCCGCTAGGAGGCATGAAGATGACCTATCTGGTGATGCCCGTGCAGATCCGTAGTTAGCGATCATTTTCACTGCCGAATTGCGCAAGGGTGGCGGCGAGTCCATACAATGGGTCAACGAAGATGAACTGAATTTGGGAGAGCGATTATGCCAGCGGCAGTTGGAGTGATTCAAACTGTAGGGTTTCCTGGGGTGCTGGCGGCGGCAGATGCCATGGTGAAGTCGGGGCGAGTGACGCTGGTTTATTTTGGGTTGGCGGAACGGGCAGAGTTTTTGGTCGCCATTCGGGGCAGCAATTCTGAAGTAGAACCGGCCATAGCAGCAGGTGTAGCGGCGGCAAAGCTGGTATATGGGTCGCAAGTAGTCGATTACTACATCATTCCCAACCCACCTGAAAACTTAGAAGCGGTGCTGCCGATTAATTACACGCCCAGTGTGGAACAGTTCATGTAAGACCAGTGAACGAAGTTAGCCGAGTCATTTGGGCTAGTGATTTAAATCTTCTGTAAATTCTCATCAAGTCTACAAGAACCGATCGTCTTACCCAAATTTAGCACCCGTTAGACCGTACAATGAGGTCTTGCGATCGCTTATGGAGAAAATATGCCTGTTGCAGTTGGGGCACTTGAAACAAAGGGTTTTCCTGCCGTACTGGCAGCGGCAGACGCTATGGTCAAAGCAGGTAGCGTCACCCTGGTAGGATACATTCGAGCTGGTAGTGCCCGCTTCACAGTTATGATCCGGGGCGATGTGTCGGAAGTGAAAAACGCGATGGATGCGGGAATTGCGGCAGCTCAAAACACACCGGGTGGAGCATTAGAAACCTGGGTGATTATTCCTCGCCCTCACGAAAATGTTGAGATTGTGTTGCCGATCGCCTTCACGCCAGAAGTTGAGCAATTTAGAGGCTCCGGAGAACTGCGGCGCTTGCCCGGATAGGCACCCGTAGAGCCGCGATTAATCGCGGCTCTACGGGTGTTGGGTAAGTTAGACGCTTTTAAGCGTT
>CASBQX010000145.1 GCA_949127925.1 Synechococcales cyanobacterium PMM_0002 | reverse complement strand
GGCACCACGCTTTATGGCTACACCGCCGAAACGCGCCACCTGAAGCCACCGGGCTTTGACCTGCTCCGTCAGCTAGTCGCCAAGCTAGACATTCCGATTATCTGCGAAGGCGGCATTTCTACTCCTGAGATGGTGCGGCAGGCACTCGACCTCGGAGCCTATACCGTTGTGGTTGGCACAGCCATAACGGGCATCGACCTCTTAGTGCAGGCGTATGTCGCAGAATGCCGCCCCACCATCATCCACTCCGCACCAGCCTAAAAATCGTATCTCCGTCTACCAGGTTGTCTACCCCAATAGTTAGACTCTCAGCCTGCTGTCTCTGATACATAGGTTAAGGCTTCTAGTGCAGTGGAATGCCGTTGTTAAATCATCAGTTAGGATCAACGTATCAAAGCACAGATCACTAAAGTCAAATCACTAAAGTCAGACCACTAAAATCAGATCACACAACCAGATCACCGAAATCAAACTGTTTCAATCGCTTGGGAGGACATGATGGCTAGAACCTTATTAGAGCAACTGCGCGAGATGACTGTCGTTGTTGCAGACACCGGAGACATTCAGGCGATCGAAAAATTTACGCCGCGAGATGCCACCACTAACCCGTCGCTGATTACGGCGGCGGCTCAAATGCCGCAATATCAGGAAATTGTGGATGAGACCCTAAAGCAAGCCCGTCAAGAGGCAGGAGACGCTGCTACTGCAACAGAAGTCGCTGCTACCGCGTTCGATCGCCTCGCAGTTGCGTTTGGCAAAAAGATTCTTGCCATTGTGCCCAAGCGGGTTTCGACTGAAGTCGATGCGCGACTGTCGTACGATACCGAGGCCACCGTGGCTAAAGGGCGCGAACTGATTGCCCAGTATGAAGCGTCAGGGATTTCACGCGATCGCATTTTGATCAAAATTGCCTCCACTTGGGAAGGGATCAAAGCAGCAGAAGTACTGGAAAAAGAAGGAATTCACTGCAACCTAACGCTGCTGTTTGGCTTGCACCAAGCGATCGCCTGTGCAGATGCCGGAGCCACCCTAATTTCTCCCTTTGTTGGACGGATTTTAGATTGGTACAAAAAAGATACAGGTAAAGACTACACCCCCACTGAAGACCCTGGCGTGCAGTCCGTCACCACCATCTATAACTACTACAAAAAGTTTGGCTATAAAACCGAGGTGATGGGTGCCAGCTTCCGCAGCCTGGGCGAAATTACAGAGCTGGCCGGGTGCGATCTGCTGACCATTTCCCCGGCGCTATTGGCAGAGCTACAGGCCACCACCGCCGACCTGCCCCGCAAACTCGATCCAAGCCAAGCCACAGACCTGCCAATTGAAAAACTCAACATCGACCAGGCCACCTTCGACACCATGCATGCCGCCGACCGGATGGCGTCCGACAAGCTAGACGAGGGGATCAAGGGCTTTACCAAGGCTCTAGAAGCGTTGGAGGAACTGCTCGCCAATCGACTGGCTCATCTAGAAGGAGGCGATCGCGCGTCAACCATGCCGCCGAAGACTTCTTCAAAGCCTACGACTTAGATGGCGACGGGTTTATTAGCCGCGAAGAGTGGATGGGAACCGATGCGGTATTTGATGCCCTCGATGAGAACAAAGACGGCAAGATTACGCCCGAAGAAGTCAGCGCTGGGTTAGGGGCAGCGATTTTGGCAAACGTGTAGAACTGCACCCGGTGTCTGTAATAGGGGCGAACGGTCGTTCGCCCCGACAAATCCGTAATTATTTTTCCGGAGCAGGTGGCACAATCTTGCTGCGAATTAGCCAAGCGTCTATTTCCTCTAGCAAAGCAAAGTCTTCTGGGGGCAACGCTGGGCTGTTGGGAGTAGGGCGATCGCCGGCTGAACCTGGTGTTAACGGTGGCTCAAGAAACGCAAACGCCTGCCGAAACTGGCTAGGCGTCACGGCAACTGGCGCATCAAAGTGACAGGGAATCACCTGATTAAAGTCCCACTCAGCCACGCGATCGCACCACTCCAGCGTTGCTTGTGGGGCACGGTTGAGGATCAGCGTTTGCAAAATGGGCGCTACAAACAGCCGCCCACCGCCGCGCAACGCCACAAACGACTGTTGCCAATTGTCGCTCCACTGAAATGGAAACCAGCCAAAATAGGCTTTGCGGGAGCGATCGCTCGCCTTAAACGCGGCTCGAATTGAGGGGATCAAATCAACTGTCGTTAAGGCGCTGGGGCGAAAAAACAGCGCAAATAGCGCCATCCGTTGCCACCCTTTGCGGCGGGTTTCCGGCGTATCTTCGACGCGATCGCTGCCGTCGTCTTTGGCGTGATAGAGCAGCGGGTACGGATCGAGCTGCACAATGGCTGGTGGCTCTGCGGGTACCGAAACTAGGGTATCGGTGACCAAAAGAGTGTGCGATCGCTGATGAAAAAACGCCACTTCCGCAAACCGCCCTAGCCCTAAATGCACCGGGCCTAAGATGGCATAGTCAAACTCGCTGGCAAACGGTGCATCCTGCGGATTGGGGGGCAATGTGTGAGTCCGGTCGGGTGGGAACCCCAGCCAGCTCAAGGGCAAATTCAGCGGGAAACTCCACTGGTGAGGTGCAACAAACACCTGCGCACTCGGGAAACACCTGGCAAACGGCCCCACAAACACCTTATGCTCTAGGCCAGAAATCGTCGGCAAGATGATGTATCTCACCTCACCATGCGCCGCTACCAATGCGTTCATTAGCCCGATACATTCTGGCGTGGGAGCCACAGGCGCATAGACCAACAGCCCTCCTGCCTCCAGCTTCATCACCGTCATCCGAATCGGCACTACAACATAAAAAATGCCCTGCACCTGGTCAATGGTCCACACCGTGTTGGGCACCACTTCAGTTAGGAGCGATCGCCGCTTGCCGTATGGATAAATTGGCAGCGTCAGCCAAAATTTCCATGACCAATCGCCTGGTCTCTCTATCTGCTGCCCCTGTGTGTTATGCCCGTTCATGTCTGTCAAACCCAGCCGTCAGCCATCCGCTGACCCGCTAATCAGTCAATGTGTATGTTCTAGTCTCTCATGGCAGAGGGCGATCGCCCTTAGGCTCCATCCCCCTCTAGAGTTGATATGCTGAATATTGTGCCAAAATAGCCCGTTGTCAACTCTGACTCTTCCTTGCCTTGAGCTACTATCATCAACAGTCCAACGTTTTCCCTGCGGCCTACCTCACCGACTTACGGGGAGAAGTGTTGGCCTGTCCCTATTTTTCAGTCAATAACTTGAACCGTGATTTTGTCGGCACCAAGGGATTCTCAGTCGTGTTTCGACGCTCTGGAGTCAGCGAAGTAGAACGGCAGTTTCCCTTTTTCAAGCCCTACCTCGATCGAGCGCTGCATGCATCCTGCAATGCCTTTTACCTCAACCCATTGCTGCTGCAAGCAGGTTCCCGCGTCGATCCCCATATCGATCGCTCCCTGCGTTCCTATTGCAAAACTGTAGAACCGCCCGCTTGGGTGAGTGTGCTCTATGTCCAGGTGCCGTCAGATTTGCGGGGAGGAGAATTAGTGCTGCGTCGGCACAAACAGCAGGTCGGGCAGATCAAGCCAACCGTAAACACACTGGTCTATTTTCAGGGCGACCTGACGCATGCGGTCAATGCTGTACAAGCAACAGGCACTCGGCTGAGTTTGGTCTGTGAACAATACAGCCTCAGCGATGCCGAATTAGACGACATTCCAGAGTTCACAGTGGAATCTAGAGTGG
>CASBQX010000144.1 GCA_949127925.1 Synechococcales cyanobacterium PMM_0002 | reverse complement strand
TTTGGCGGCGAGTTGGGCGAACTCATCCTCAGCTTCAACGAAATGGCAGAGCGTCTAAAACGGTATGAAGAACAAAATATTGAAGAACTGACGGCAGAAAAGGCAAAACTTGAAACCCTGGTTTCCACGATCGCCGATGGCGCAGTCCTACTAGACACCAACATGAATGTGGTTTTGGTGAATCCCACGGCTCGCCATCTGTTTGGCTGGGATCACAATGCAGACGTGGATGGCCACAACGTGCTGCATTACCTACCCGATCCAATTCGCATTGCTCTGAACCAGCCGCTGCACGAAATCACCCGCGCCGATGTGTCACCAGAGACGTTGCGCGATCGCGAAGAATCTGAGTTTTGCATCAACATCCCAGAACCGAACAACCGCACCGTGCGGATTTTGCTGAACACCGTGTTAGATCAATCGCGTGAAAGCGTTAAGGGTATTGCCATCACCGTGCAAGATATTACCCGAGAAACCGAGCTAAATGAGGCCAAAAGCCAATTCATTAGCAACGTCTCTCACGAACTGCGCACTCCCCTGTTCAACATCAAATCCTTCATCGAAACGCTGCACGAGTATGGCGAAGACCTGAGCGAAGCCGAGCGCCGCGAGTTTCTCGACACCGCCAACCGCGAAACCGATCGCCTGACGCGCCTGGTCAACGACGTGCTAGACCTATCAAAGCTAGAGTCAAACAAACGCTATCACTTTGACGGCGTCTATCTTGCCCAGCCAATCGAGCAAACCCTGCGGACGCATCAACTCAACGCCCGCGACAAAGGCATCGAGCTGATTCAAGACATCGATCCTGAGCTGCCAGCGGTATTGGGCAATTACGACCTACTTCTACAGGTGCTAAACAACCTGCTGGGCAACTCGCTAAAGTTTACCCAATCGGGTGGTAAAGTCGCGATCCGCGCCTATGCTCTTAGCCCCCAACCCCATAGCCACCTCCCATCGACCCAAGTTCGGGTAGAAATATCCGATACAGGAATTGGGATTGACCCCGAAGATCAAGACGCTATTTTCGATCGCTTCTTTCGAGTAGAAAACCGCGTCCACACACTAGAAGGAACCGGGCTAGGGCTATCCATCGTCCGCAACATTATCGCCAAACACAATAGCCGCATGTATCTGATTAGTGAGGTCGGGGTCGGCACTACTTTCTGGTTTGATTTGGCCATTTTTCAACCAGAGTCGCTCCAGGTGGCAGAAGTAGCCTTGGGTATAGACCCTCAAACCACAGAACTGCATCCTGTTGGTGCAGACAGCGCAGCTAGCCCCACCCAGTGCAGCTGAAGTTAGCACTTTGCCATAGTTGCTGGAGATAAAAGAATACGGATGGAATGATTTCTGATATTTTTAGTGAACGGGCTGTAATATCACCCCATAGCTTAAACATGTAGCAGGCCACAATTCATGCCTAATTTCTCAGGGCAGATTTTTCCCTACTCACAATAGCTTCTAGTAGCGTCTAGCGGCACGGATATCAGTCAATGGCTGTTATTCAAATTGAAAGACTGCTTTAAAACTGACAAATTTTCTCGCACGTCACGCTTAAAATAAGCGAACTCATTACAATTCTAGTCGGGTCGCACGGTGAAACTATGACGGTTTGCGAATATAGACCAGGTTTAGAAGGTGTTCCCGCCACTCAATCTAGCATCAGCTATGTGGATGGGCAAAATGGCATCCTGGAATACCGGGGCATTCGAATTGACAAACTAGCGAAACACAGTACGTTTTTAGAAACGTCTTACTTGCTAATTTGGGGTCAATTGCCTACTCAAGACGAGCTAGACGAATTTGAGCATGAGATCCGCTATCATCGGCGGCTCAAGTATCGAATTCGAGACATGATGAAATGTTTCCCAGAAAGCGGCCACCCGATGGACGCCCTACAAGCCTGTGCAGCCGCATTGGGGCTATTTTACTCTCGCCGTGCCCTAGAAGACCCGGCCTATATTCGAGCTGCCGTGGTGCGGCTGCTAGCCAAAATTCCAACAATGGTAGCGGCATTTCAGCTGATGCGGAAGGGCAATGACCCAGTACAACCTCGCGATGACCTAGATTATTCTGCCAATTTTCTATACATGCTCAACGAGCGTGAACCCGATCCACTGGCCGCGATGATCTTTGATGTCTGCCTCAACCTGCACGCTGAGCACACGATCAATGCTTCAACGTTTTCGGCCATGGTCACCGCTTCGACGCTGACAGATCCCTACGCAGTTGTGGCGTCTGCGGTGGGTACGCTGGCAGGGCCGCTGCATGGCGGTGCCAACGAGGAAGTGATTATGATGCTGGAGGAAATTGGCTCGGTTGAAAATGTCGAGCCATATCTAGACAAATGCCTAGAAAATAAGTCAAAAATTATGGGCTTTGGGCATCGGGTCTATAAAGTGAAAGATCCGCGTGCCACGATTTTGCAGGAATTAGCAGAAAAGCTGTTTGAAAAGTTTGGCCGCGATCACTACTATGACATTGCGGTCGAATTAGAGCGGCTGGTAGAAGCAAAGTTGGGTCATAAAGGGATTTATCCCAACGTGGACTTCTATTCCGGTCTGGTTTACAGCAAACTAGGGATTCCGACAGATCTGTTTACACCCGTGTTCGCGATCGCCCGTGTAGCAGGCTGGCTAGCCCATTGGAAAGAACAACTAGAAGCGAACCGCATCTTTCGACCCACCCAAATCTACACAGGCATCCACAATGCGCCCTATATCCCAAGGGGAGAACGGCAAACTGCTGAGGGCGAACCCGTCGTTCCCGAACTAGTAGCCAGTAACCCTTAGCCGCTTAGAGTTCTAAAACCGACCAACTC
This sequence comes from Synechococcales cyanobacterium PMM_0002, assembly GCA_949127925.1. GTDB lineage: Bacteria > Cyanobacteriota > Cyanobacteriia > Elainellales > Elainellaceae > CASBQJ01. Next base: position 573 of record CASBQX010000144.1, on the reverse strand, counting down.
CGCCAATTTGATGGGTCACGCCCCCCTTGTGGTTTCCACTGAGGGCTGCGAATATACTGTACAAGTGACGATTTTCAGGAACTCCAAACCCTTAGACATCTTGATGGCTAAGGGTTTTATTTTGCCTGAATTAAGGTTGTCCCCTCCACATCTATCACTGGCTTAATTATCAATTACTGAACCGCTTGAGAACTAGCAGCGGGCGGAGAGTTAGGGTCATATTCCCAGGTAACCACGACGGTAGAAGCGCCGCCTTTGCCAGGAACCACATTGACAAAATAAATGGTCTCTCCCTCAGCCGTCTTCAATTCATACACTTGCCCACCGCCATAGTCACCAATTGAATCGAAGGTGAATCCACGAAGCCGAGCACTTTCCCGAAGCTCGGCAAGTACGCTGGCAGCCGGCATGTCGTTAACCCATTGCATCTTGATAATGCCTGCCAGGAGTTCTTCATCCTCTCCTGGGCTATAGAAATCGTCCGGCTGGCGAAACACCCGAGGGGACGGCGGCGATTCGATGGCTCCTGGTATTTTCGACAAACTTTCCTGGAAATCGGCCTGTGCCGCAGAC
>CASBQX010000143.1 GCA_949127925.1 Synechococcales cyanobacterium PMM_0002 | reverse complement strand
TTCCTCTTCAAGCTGGTGCAGCAGTTTTACATCCCCTTTGGCTTGGGCAATCCGCATCCGGTGTTGCAAATAGTTCAAAATCGTTTGCCGATGCATCTGATTAGATTCACTGACAAATGCACTGTGGGAATGCACTGCCAAGGGTGACTGAGACGCCACAGGGCTGGGTATAGGACGACGTAGCCGCTTTAGATCAGCGTGTTGCGTAGCCGACAGAGTTTCGGTAACACCTGTTTCGTTAATACGATAGGGTACACCTCGATAAGACAACCCCTCCACGGGCTGGGGTACGGGCAGCTTTCTAGGCTGAGGCACATGGTAAGACTGACCGCGATATTGAGCGACGCGATCGCTTTCCACCATGTCCATCATTTCGGGTTCGTAGTGGTAATCAGTCCCACGGTATTTAAATTTCATGACTGTACGCTCCTTAACTTTTCACCTTGTAGTGTGTCAAGTGGGCGCGTTCCTTCGGGAGATTCCCCTACTTCCGTCTCAACTAAAAGATCTAAAATCCTGATCGTTAGCAGAGATGAACGAGGTCTTGATGCATATCTGTATCTTAAGCTACTCTTTTGCAAGAAAACGGGCAGATTTAGAAAAGTTTGCAAACACCCATCCTGAGGCATACCCACCGAAATATCTTTCTAAAATCTTTCTAAAATGAAAATCCTTGAACCGTTTTTCCTATCTAGGAAAAGCGGCTCAAGGATAATCTTCTAATCTATAGCGATCTAGTAGAGTCCTCTAGCTAACCGATTGCAGCAGAGAAACAGATTTACGTCGAGCCAGTACCCGACCATCCGGCTCCACATCCAACACGGCGGTGTCGCCCGGTTTAATGTCGCCAGTCAGCAACGCCTCAGCCAAGCTGTCTTCCAGCAGTCGCGTCACCGCCCGCCGCAGAGGACGAGCACCGTAGCTCGGGTCATACCCTTCAGCGACCAAGCGTTCCTTAACGGCAGCTGTCACCTCTAAGGCAATGCCTTGCTCGGTTAAACGCGAACCTACTTCACGAATCAACAGGTCGGCAATGCTAACCACTTCTTCCCGGCTCAACTGACGGAACACAATAATTTCGTCCATCCGGTTGAGCAGTTCAGGGCGGAAATACTGCTTCAACTCATCATTAATTCGGGTTCGCATCCGGCTATATTGAGCCGCTGCTGCTCCTTCGGTGCTGAAGTCAAAGCCCAGTCCAGCTCCTCCTTTCTCGATTGCCTTAGAGCCAATGTTGGAGGTCATCACCACTAGCGTATTTTTAAAGCTAACGACTCGACCTTGAGCATCAGTCAACCGACCATCTTCTAAGAGCTGGAGCAGCAGGTTGAACACGTCGGGGTGGGCTTTTTCAATTTCATCGAATAGCACCACGCTATAGGGTTTACGCCTAACCGATTCTGTCAGTTGACCGCCCTCGTTATAGCCCACATATCCAGGCGGCGAACCAATCAACTTCGAAACAGTGTGAGACTCCATATATTCCGACATGTCCAGTCGGATCATCGCCTCCTCAGAGCCAAAAACTGCTGCCGCTAGCGCCTTGGTCAGTTCTGTTTTGCCCACGCCCGTCGGTCCAGAAAAGAACAAACTAGCGATCGGACGATTTGGATCTCCCAAGCCAATGCGCGATCGCCGAATTGCACGAGCAGCCGCTTCGACCGCTTCATGTTGACCCACAACCCGCTGGTGGAGCTGTTCTTCCAAATGCAGCAGCGAAGCCGATTCGGACTCGGTTAGTTTATTGACTGGAATGCCTGTCCAAGCTTCAACCACTTGGGCAATATCTTCGGCGGTTACCTGTGGCGTTTGCAGACTTGAAGGCACTGGAGGTATCTGTTCCCTTGCCTCCAACTCGTTAGCATTCAAGTCTTGATCTCTGATTTCACTCTCCAGCTCTTGCTTTTGCACATCTTGGATGTTGTGAATTTGCGTTTGCAGCTCTAGTTCGCGATCGCGAAACCGACTAGCTGCATCAAAGTCTTGAGTGCGCACAGCTGCATCTTTTTGGCCAGAAACAGTTTTCAACTCTTGCTTCAATTCCTTTGTCGGAGATTGAGGGGCACAGCGGAACCGCACGCGTGAACCTGCTTCATCAATTAAGTCAATTGCCTTGTCGGGTAAAAAGCGATCAGCAATGTAGCGATCGGCCAGAGTGGCGGCAGCAGTCAGCGCTTCATCAGTAATGATCAAGCGGTGATGCTCCTCATACCGCTGGCGGAGGCCATGTAGAATCTCTACGGTTTCTTCCACACTGGGTTCTCCCACCTGTACAGGTTGGAAGCGACGCTCTAAAGCCGCATCTCGTTCAATATATTGACGATACTCGTCCAGCGTCGTTGCCCCAATACACTGAAATTCGCCACGGGCTAAAGCTGGCTTCAGCAGGTTGGCCGCATCCATACCCCCTTCAACAGAACCCGCACCCACCAAGGTGTGAATCTCATCAATCACCAAGATGATATTGCCCGACTCGCGAACCTCCTCCATGATTTGCTTAATGCGCTCCTCAAAGTCTCCCCGGAAGCGAGTGCCCGATAGCAAATTGCTGATCGCTAAGCTGATAACCTGTTTTCCTATCAAGAGTTCAGGGACATCTTGGTTAACAATTCGCTGCGCCAACCCTTCAGCGATCGCGGTTTTACCCACACCCGGTTCGCCCAGCAACACAGGGTTATTCTTGGTGCGTCGTCCTAAAATTTGAACGACTCGTTCTATCTCCTTCTGCCGACCCACAACCGGATCAAGTCTACCTTCAGCAGCTCGGTCTGTCAGGTTTGTGCCAAACTCTTGCAGCGCTGGAGTCTTGCGATTGCTGCGGCCATTCCGCTCCGACGAACCTGAATTGCCAGCAGGTACCTGAGCCACTTCTCCCAACGCCCGAATCACATCTGTACGTACCTTTGCTAAATCAATGTCCAAATTGTCCAAAACCTTAGCCGCAACGCTCTCGCCTTCCTGCACCAGGCTTAGCAATAGATGTTCTGGGCCAATATAGCGACTATCGAGCTGACGAGACTCTTGAAATGCCCGCTCAAACACTCGCTTAGTTTTTGGAGTAAAAGGTATCTCTGGTGGGACAAAGCCACCTCCTCTGCCAATAATTTTTTCAACTTCTGTTCGTGCTGCCTCTGGAGTTACGCCCAGTTCTGTCAGCACTGTCAGAGCCACCGTGTTTTTCACGTGCAGCAAACCCAACAAGATTTGCTCCGTCCCCACAAAATTGTGTCCCAGACGGCGAGCCTCTTCTTGCGCCGCCATAACTACGGCGATCGCTTTCTCAGTAAAATACTCAAACATGTTTTGGAAGCCTCGATGAGGTTTGCTCAGTCCAACCTGTTCGGCCAACTGTCAGAAGTACACGGCTGCGAACACCCAGCAGCTAAGTTGCGACTCAACAACCGTATGAACTTTTGTATACTTCGTTGTTCTAATGTACTCCCTCCTACGCCTGACTATATAGGGAGGAAAACCGTATAGGGTGCAGACGCGCAATGAGATGGGGAAGTTGCCTAATGAGATTGATGGGTTTACAGGCTCGTTATCTACTTCCGGCAGAAGAGCACCGACGTTATATGTGGAGATCTCTTCCCAGCCTGCCGCTGACACTTCCACCTCCAGCCACCTCTTCAATCTAACTACGAGTCGGCCTCCGCAGCAGCCCTACAAACAAAGACATATAGGTAGATAGTCCAACTCAATTCTAGGTAGTCCAACCAAACAATACTGGTTAGCGAGTGGAGATTAGGGATTGGGGGGGAGGTAAAAGTAATGAGGAGAGAGGGTTTGAGGGCTTGGGGATATTTCTTTAAGAATTTAGTTGACAGTTCTTAAGAGGAGGGGTTATATTGATTAAGCGGCGAAAGGGAACCGAGCGAAAGCGAAGCGAACTGGAAGCGCGCCGAACCTAGAAAAGTTAATA
>CASBQX010000142.1 GCA_949127925.1 Synechococcales cyanobacterium PMM_0002 | reverse complement strand
CCTTCATCCTTCATCCTTCATCCTTCATCCTTCATCCTTCATCCTTCATCCTTCATCCTTCATCCTTCATCCTTCATCCTTCATCCTTCATCCTCACCGTTTCACTATTCTCCCGATCCGCCGTTCTAGCTTGCTTTGCGCCACGATCGCCCCTTGTTTAATCACGGTGCGATCGGTAGGAGGAGCCGCGATCGCGTCTGAGACAGAGGTCGATCCGAGTAACACTAGATCTGCCGGATTCCCCACCGCCAAGCCGTGGTCGTGGATACCAATCGCTTTTGCCGCTCGGGTTGTGGCCATTTCTAAACAAAGCTGATGGCTGTCGCGGGTACCCAGTTGCAGCAATTCGGCCAACAGGGTACAGATCCGCAGCATGTCGCCGTCGCCAAAGGGGGTGAATAGGTTCTGGATATTGTTGATGGCGATGCCTGTGTTCACGCCCAAGCCAGCCAGTGTATGGATTGGAGCAATCCCTCGACGCACATTGTGGCTGTCTTTTCGCGCCATGATATAGACATCTGAGGCGGGTAGAGCCAGGATGGAAATCCCTGCGGCTTGCAGTGCGGGAGCGATCGCCGCCAATTCATGGGGAGGTAAGGCCGCTAGCTTGGTCATGTGCCCTAGGCAAACCCGACCTTGCCAGCCGCGTCGGATGGTTTCGGCAATCACAAACGGCAGTGTGAGCGGCGCGTCGTCATCCAAAAAGTCGAGGTGAAAGTCCACGTCGCAGTCAAATTCTTGGGCAATATCGAAGACGATTTCGATATTGCGTTCTGGGTTGGGATCGACATACGGTGCAGAGCCAATCACGTCGCCCCCCATGGCGATCGCCTGCCGCAATAGGGTTGCTTCGCCTTCAATATTAGTAATGCCGTCTTGAGCAAACACGGCGAGCTGGAGCGTGATCCCCCAGGCATATTCTTCGCGCAGCGGCAGCAGCGCTGCCATTGCTGTTAATCCCAAGGTTGGATCGACTTCGACATGGCTCCGCATGGCGGTTGTGCCCAGAGCGATCGCGTTTTCAATCACCCGCCGCGACCGGATTTGAATATCGTCAACGGTCAATGTTTCCTTCAGCCGCCGGGTTTCTCGCATGGCTTCTGCAAAGGTGCCTTCTACCGCCGGAGCGCGATCTAGTAGCAGCGCCTTGTCTAAGTGCAGATGCGCGTCCACCAACCCCGGAATCAGCAGTCGCCCCGCCGCATCAATGATGGTTGGCGCAAAACTCGGAATAACGGGTGCAATGGCTGCAATTCGCCCATTGGCGATCGCCACATCCCATAATCCGGTTTGACCCAGCAGTTGAGCGGTTGTAATTTTCAAGTCCATTTCAGGGTGCACCCGAATTTCCTCCCGTTTCAGTCATTTGATCTAAGGAATCAGAAGTAATTCACCTGCATTTTTTGGCAGTGCCACACTCAGTGCGGCACTGCCAAAAAATGGTGGGTTTTGGTTAACCCCTAATCCTAAGGTTGATCCAACCATGCAGCTCAGACTCTGCGCAAAAGGTATCGGCAAGGTTCAGCCTATCGTTATTTGTCAACGTTAGCTGTAATTTATAGCGGTTCTCATGCTAGTGAAGTGCATCAGAGTAGGGGCGATACGGCAGTTCGCCCTCCGAGCCGTACCGCACCAGATCGATAATTGCTATAGCGTGCTCTTTTAGGGTGCTCTTTTAAGGTGCTCACCCTGTTAGCCCTATTTGATAGACCAATGGCAGACCAATTTGTTCTACGAGTCCTCTGGATTTTTTCGCACAGCAAAGCAGTAATGGGGCTATTAACGCATAAATTCTTCTGACGAAAGTGGAGCATCGGTGTTGCTCCAGCTAGCAGGCTGTTGGTTATTGCCTGGTGAACGCGGAGATCTATTGACGGGGGAGCCAGAAGCATTGCTGGCGTTTGAACGCTTACTTTGTCGAACGGCATCGTCGAAGCGAGACTTGGCAGGCGCAGATGTTTTACCCGTTGGCAAGGCAACGCTCAGCGTTTTACTCGATTGCAAGTAGAGTTCGCCATCTGTGGTAAATCGGGCTAGGGCTGCCTGCAACGCTTCGTCTTGCCCTTCTACTTGAATTTTAAACCCCTCTGGCTGATTGACTGGGTCAAAGGTTGCCATAAAAGTAATGTTGGAATCTGGCTCAAAAAGCACTCCAGCCTCTGTTTGACTGAGTTGCCAAGGTTCTTGATAGCGGCCATCAGAGGCAGTTTGCCAAATATTTAGAGTCGTTTGCCAAGTTCCTTGATTCACCACCGCTAATTGCCGATCCAAGATGGCGTAGGGAACGTCGGAGCTGGAATCTGTTACGAGTTCTACGCCGCCATTGAGATACCGGACAGCTGAAATCGTGATTTTGCTTCCTTCGGGGAGAGACGTGTCACCTGTTACGGTGTAGCTGCCGGGCTTAGACGTTACCTGTATTTGTTGAAGATTTAAGTTTAGGGGGGCTGGAGAAAAACCCGTGTTAAACCAGCTAGTGGTCAGGCCACAGCCGCTCAGGGCAAGGGTGGAAATAATCAAGGGCAGCAATAGCAGAGAGGCTTTGAGGTGGTGCAGTCGGCTGAGTAATTTAAGCGAGAACATCATGGAGGACGTGCGGTGGGGCAACATAGACAAGGTAATTGAGGGGAATGCTGACTATAAAATAACTAACAAAAGCAACTGTATGCTTACCTGAATTCTCGACGAACTAAGCCAAATATAAACACATATATAAATACTCAATGAACTAATCAATGTAGCCGGATCACTCTGAAGCCAGGTTGTAGATTAGAGCGGATAAGACTTTACCTAAATGCTCGACTTAGTTGACGATCTCAATGATTAAGACTAAACATGAGTTGGGCGATCGCTCAGGGATAAGAGCGAAGGTTCCACCTGCTCTGGCTGATTGCAGCATACCCCCCTGCTTAAAGAACACCTGCACAAAGACGTGGAAATAGTCAATGGCTGCAATATTACCCGGTTTGCTTAAAAGTCTCTCGTCTTCAAGTTTCTCTACTTCTTCTGGTTCAATCGTCGTTTGGCTAGGTTTGAGTTTAGCGATCGTTAATACCCCGATTAGCTCTGCCTCAGCAGATGTTCCAGACCCAGTTTCTTTTTCTTCCCAGCTCATTGATTTGAATTCTGTTCCAGAGTCGGCGATCGCGCCCCTTTCCCAAGAGCCGTCCGAGTCAAAAGCGTTAGCCAATCACCCTATGCCCGCTGTGGGAGCGATCGCCTCGACAACGCCAGCGGTTCAACCGTTACAGGTTAGCCTTCAGCCCCCTTCGCTGGCAGATGTATCAGCGGCGGCTGGTGAGCGCTCTGCCTCAGAACCGCCAGCCCTAGAATCGTCAGCGCCGCTGCTTTCGGCGTCTTTATCGGTTCCAAATAACGCATCAGCTGCTAGTGTGGCGATCGCGGCGGCTAGCCCAGCTGAGTCAAATCTCAATAGCGCGTCCCAACTCGCTTCGAGTGCCCTAGCAGTTAGCTCCCCAGCGTCTACGGTCTTCTTGCCGGAAGCCAACTCTGTGGCAGCGGCTCCGGTAGCGGTAGCTCCAAGTTATAGCCCATCCACCGCGTTTATCTATAACCCTGCGACTCCATCTCCCTATGCAGTAGCGCCGACCCTGCCCTATGCGCCGCCTGTTCCACTGGTGAGTGTGGCCCTGCCAGGTCAGCCCACGGCTCAAAGTTTCATCCCAAATGGGGCAGTACCCGTATTTAACTCGGCAACGGGCAGTTACGTCATGATGATGCCTGTTCCCGTTGCCGTCCCAATTTCAGGCTCTAGCCCTGCTTCTGCATTTAGCTACCAGGCTCCAGCCCAGGCGATCGCGCCGATGGGGGGTATCAGTAGCCCAATGGCGATGAACTCGGGATATAACCCCTACGGCCAGCCTGGATTTGCCTCAAGCGGTAGCGCGGCTTTTAATCCTGTAATGGTGCCAAATCCTTATGTACCGGCACAATATAGTCAAACTGCCTATGGGCAAGTTCCAATCGCCTACGGTCAACCCTATGGGCAAAGTCAAAATCCTTATGCAACTGCTCCCTATGGCCAACCGATGCCAGGTGCGTATGGCCAGGTAGCCTATGGGCAACGTCAAAATCCTTATGTCACTGCGCCCTACGGCCAAGCTCCAGCGATGTATGGGCAAGCTCCAGTGATGTATGGGCAAGCTCCAGTGATGTATGGGCAAACTGCATACGCCCAAGCTCCCTATGGACAAGCTCCCTACGGACAAGCTCTCTATGGACAAGCTCCTACGGGATATCAAGGTTTCCCGCCATTAGCAGTTCCCTCTGTGCCGACGGGTAATCGGGCTACTACCCTGCCACCGCCCCCGTTTCAAGGGCAGGCTGTTCCAACTTTTCCTGGAGGCTATCCTATAGGGAATCAGGGCACTCCAGTGCTGGCACCCCTTCAGTTTCAACAGGCACAACAACCAACTTATGTCACGCCTGGTGCCACCAATCAACTGACGCCTACTGCACCCTATCCCGGTAACCCACTGACTGCGTCTGCTGCACTGTTAGGGACACCCGGTCAGGAATCACTGGCGCGTCGTGCTCCTATTACTAGCCCCTCGATTCAGTTGCAGGGTGGGTTTATTTATCAGGGCGATGATTTCTCGGGTCGGGCACGGGTGTCTGTGATTTACCCCTTCTCTCCCAATGTGCTAGTCGGGGGCATCTTGGATTTTGCCAGTGGGCCGGCTATTACCTCTACTAACGAAGAGGGTGTCAACCTCAACGAACTGTATCTGGCGGCTTCGCTGGACGATTTGCCGAATCTCCGGCTCTTAGTCGGTCAGCTTGATTTAACGTCTTACTTTGACCGCAATAGTTTTGCCAAAGATTCGCTGACACACTTCCTCAATCCAGTGTTTCAGACCAACCCTGCTTTGGCAGCGGCGGCGATTGGGTCTCGTCCTGGAGCGTTGCTGAACTGGTCGCTCAGCGACAACTTGGAGGTCAAGGCAGCAGCGTTTTCGTCTAACCGCAGTATTACTGATTTTGCGCTGGATGGGTTTGCGGGTGAAATTGGGTTCCGGACTGGAAATTTCATTCTGCGCGGCACCTATACCAGTTCGATTGATGGAGGGCAACGCAGTGGCTTCCAAGAGGCATTTAGTGTAACTCGGCAAGATGGCGGCTTTGGGGTACAAGACGGGGATCGAGAAGATGCCTATGGGGTTAACGCCGAATTGTTTATTCCCGACCTCAACATGGGTCTTTTTGCCCGCTACGGTCAATACACCAATCAGGATCTAGACCTCAAGGGTGATACCTACAGTGCGGGTGTCAACTTCCTAGATTTGTTTACACCGGGCGATCGCCTCGGTGTAGGGTATGGCCGCAGTCTGTCTAACGATCGCCTTCGGGTTCAGGCAGGCACTGAAATGCCCGATGTTTTGGAAGTATTTTACGACCTGCAACTGCAACGCAATCTGCGGATGGGTTTCTCCTTCCAGCAGCTCAACGAGTTTTCAGAATCGGTAGCAGGGATTCGAGTCCGGGCTGATTTTGATGTCAGTCCACGCGGTGCGCTCTAGCACCTCGTCTAGGAGCACTTTTTCCAGAGGCTCCTAGACGGTGATCGGAACCATCATCAAGCAGTGAGAGTCGTGATCTCGCAGGATATTTTGCAAAAACGAATTGGGTTGTGGAGGCCATCAGCCGATGAATATGTGGCGAAAAGAAATTAGCGGCTTGTTAGCGTTAGGGCTGTTGACGGGTGCGGCGATGGGTCTGGTCAGCTTAGCCGCTACGCCAGCGCTGTCACAGGCTGTGACTAGTTCGGTGCGTCAAGCCTATACGCTGTTGAACCAGGGGCAGGTGCCTCAGGCGATCGCGGCCTTTGAGCGGATTGTGCGGGCAAGTCCCCAATCGTTAGAAGCCCAGCTGGGTCTGGCGATTTCCTACCGCCGTGCCGGACGCGATGCCGATGCCCTAGCGGCCTACGAACGGGTGGTGCAGCTTGACTCAAACAATCGTCTGGCGTTGCTCACGATTGGGGTTCTGGGCGGGTTTCGTCCAGAATGGCAAGAGCGAGGAATTGCGGCGCTCACTCGTCTGCTAAATATTAACTCTAACGATGCGGAAGCCCGGGCACAGCGAGCGCTACTGTTAGGCTACCAGGGGCGTTTTGGTGAATCTCTGGCCGACTACGCCATTGTATTGCAGGGTAATCCTGCCCCAGAGGCGCTATTGGGCGCAGCCGAAATTTCTGCCTACAGCGGTGACTTTGCCCGCAGTTTAGAGCTATTCAATCGCTACCGGGCACTCGGTAAGCCGATTACAGGTGGGCAAGCAACGGCCTATGCCTTAGCGCTGCGCCAATCGGGTAACCCAGCTCAGGCCGTTCAAGTGCTGGAAACAGAATTGCGGCGATCGCGCACCTTAAACAGTACGACCATTCAAGTCAGAGCGGCTCTGGCCTCAGCCTACGCAGCTAACCAACAAATTAACCAGGCGGCGGCGGTTCTGGCACCGTTGCGGGGGCGGCAAGATTCGCGTCTGGCACTCGCCCGGGCGCTCAACGATATTGCCCGCTACAGCGACAACCAAATCTACGCTCAAGAGGCGGTTGCGTTGTATAAAGAAGCGCTGCAATCGCCTAACCTGACGGTTTCAATCGGGCGCGAAATTGCTGATGTGCTGAGTGGCTATCCCTCAGAGCGAGCCTTCGCGCTGCAAATTTATCGGCAGCTGGCGCAGCAGCAGCCTAACGATGTGGGTTTACAGGTTCAAGTTGCGGTTCTAGAAAGGCAAACGGGGCTAATTTCTAGTCAGATCTTGCAGCAACGGCTCCAGCCCTACTTCCAACCCCTGCCTTCCGACCCGGCGCAATTGCGAACTTTGGCTCAAGCTCTCCAGCGGCTAGATGCTCCTGGAACCGAACTGCTGCCCTACTTTCAAACGCTGCTTAATGCCGGGGTAAACGAACCGTTCTTAAACTTCCGCATTGCTCAAATTTACATTAAGGCCAACAATTTGGCTGCGGCTCGCAGCGCTTTAGCCGCTTACTCGGCCACCTCGGCCGGGAGCCAAGACGCCTCGGCGATTTTGCTGCTGCTGGCAGAGGTAGATCGCAAAGAAGGTAATTTGGAGGCTAGCGCTCAGCGGTATCAGTCAATTTTGGCCAGCAACCCTAGCGATCGCGGCACGGTTAGCGCGGCACTGCAAGGATTAGCCGGACTGCGGCAAAGCCAAGGGCGGCTAGCGGAAGCGCTGACCATTTACGACCAAATTATCGCCCTCAACCCCCAAGACTATGCCAAACAGCTGGGTCGAGCCAGCCTTGCCTATCAGGCAGGGCTGATTTCGCAAGCAGAAGCAGAAGCGGTGCTCAACAGTTGGGTCGCCTCTCGCCCCCTGAGCGATACGCCGCCCGAACTGCTGAGTTTAGCGGGAGCATTGCCAGCTAGCCCTCAGCGAGAACCGCTTTACAACGCCTTATTGCAAGTCGATCCAGCCAATATTCCAGTGCGCGTGCGGCAGCTTCAGGTGCTGTCAGTGCGCAGTCCTCGGCTGGCTCAAGCACAAATTGCTCAAATTATTGCCCAAGATCCCAATAACTTGGGCGCTTACTTTGTGCAGGCGCAACTGGCTCAAGAGCAGGGAAACTTGAACTTAGCCAGCCGCTCCTACGAGCAAATCTTGGCGCGGTTCCCGAGTAATACCGATGCGCTCTCGGCACTCGGTGGGGTTCGGTTTCAACAGCGTCGGTTTGATTTGGCAGCGCAAATCTACGAAGAAGTGCTGGCGACTGAACCGGCAAATCGTTCGGCTCGGATGGCATTAATTGGGCTGACGGCAGCTCAAGGCGACAAGTTAGAAGCGCTATCAGAATTGGAGCTGATGCAGATGCAGCTGGCAGTCGCGGGCATTATCGATCCTACGATTGTCCAGCAATCACACCAGATTCAAGAAAGTTTCTTGCAGCAACGTGGGTTCCAACCCTACTGGGAACGGTACTAGGTGAGGGCGCTACTAGGTGAGATCGGTACTAAGGAGAGTTCATCGTGTGGGTTCATCTATGGGGATCGACGCAGATAGCTATGGCTGAGAGATTTTTTTTCCGCTTTCGACCAATGATTGCAGCGGCATTGCTAATGGGAATAGTGATATCAAGCTGTGCCAAAACGACTCAGCCTACCGTTGGAGCGTCACCCAGTGTCGGATCTCCTGGTGTTAGCGCCAGTTCAACGGCGATCGCTTCAAGTTCCGACTCAACGCTGGTATGGCTGCAACAAAGCTGGGATGCCTACCGCCAGCGGTTCATTCAAGCCGATGGCCGGGTGATCGATTGGGAGGCAGGCGAGCGTACTACCTCCGAAGGGCAAGCCTATGCGATGCTGCGAGCGGTTTTAATTGATGACCCCGATACCTTTGCTCGGAGCTTTAACTGGGCAGAACTGAATCTGCGGCGATTTAACGCTAACGGCACTCCGAGTGACAGTCTATGGTCCTGGAAATGGGGAAAAGATGAAAATGGCAAATGGGTGATTCTTGATAAAAACTTTGCCAGCGATGCCGATATTGATGCCATTACAGCCCTGATTCTGGCGGCTCGTCGCTGGAATCGTCCGGATTATTTACAGCAAGCTCGGATTAAGTTACGAGACCTCTGGACACTTTCAACGGTGTCTGGGCCGGCACTTCAGGCCAACAACCCGCCTGCTTTAGCAGGAAACCCTGCGACTATGCGCTACTTGCTACCAGGCCCAGTCGAGGCATTTCGGCCCCAACCTACATTGCTTTATCTAAATCCTTCTTATCTAGCGCCTTATGCCTTCCGGATGTTTGCCCAAGTCGATGCAGAACACGATTGGCTCAGCCTGGTACCCAGCAGTTATGCAGTGCTCAACGAATCTGCCAAAATTTCGGCGGCTGACTTGCCCAGCGATTGGGTGGCGCTGAACCTCACGACTGGACGCTTCACCCCTCTGCGAGATCCCAATCCGCTCCGCAGTCTCTATGGCTTCGATGCCTATCGGGTTTGGTGGCGAGTGGCCATTGATGCTAAGTGGTTTAATGAGCCAGCTGCGCGGGAATACTTACAGCAACATCTCGTTACGCTCAGAAACCTGTGGCAATCTAACCAAGCCATTCCGGCTCAAATTGATTTGCAAGGACAGCCGCTTGTTACCTACGAGTCTACGGCTCAATATGCGATGCTCTACTCCGCTTTTAGCGTTACGGCACCGGAGATTGCCGATCAAATCCGTCAACAAAAGCTGCTCCCGACCTATCGGGACGGCTTTTGGGATAACAACTCTGCTTACTATACGCAGAATCTTAGTTGGTTTGGGTTGCTTTCATCTACCGATGTAGCTGTCAACTGGCTTCAGCCGTAGACCCCATCCCACGTAAACCCCCCTTACTTACTTAGTAGAGATAGGTCTATGTTTAGTCTGCTACGCCAATGGTTCCTGAGTTTTTACAGAGGTAGTTCTCCAAGAGGAGGCTTAGAGAGAGAATCGTCTGCCAAGATTCGCTCGTTTAAGAAGCGCTCTTGGCGCACTCGTTCTTTGATTGGCGCATTAAGTCTAATCGTGTTAGGTACAAGTCTGAGCTTAATGCCAGCGTTAGTAACGGCTCAGACTAGCGTACAGCAGCAGGAAAACCGGGTCATTCGTGAATTTACGCTCCCCCGCCAGTCTGCACCTGCTCCGGTGTATCGCCCTCGACAGGCTCCTGCAACCACTCAAATTCGGCGAGCACCTCAACCGAGCGCTGCTCCAAAACCTGCGGCACGGCCTACTGCTCCTAACCAGCCGGCTACTTCAACGGGAGCAGGTGCCGTTACGCCCACTCCACCATCTACTCAGGCGACTCAGTCTACGCAGCCCGATTATCAGTATGTGTTGGAGTTTAACCGCAGCCCGGTCGTAGGAAACCGTCTGCGGATGGAAGGTGTATATCCTGAGGCTCGGCTCGGCTTTACGCGGCCGCGCAACTGGCAGACCAAAACAGCGAAGTTGATTCTGCGTTTTCAACATTCCCCCTCACTGCTAGCCGATCGTTCTAGCCTGGTGGTGCGGGTGAATGACACCAGCATTGGCAGTATTCCTTTAAATCGGCCTAAATCTCAAATTGGTCAGGTGGTGTTGAACATTCCACCCAACCTAATTCAGGACTATAACGATATTGCAATTCTGGCAGAGCAGCAAACGTCCGAGGCTTGCACGATTCCGACTGATCCAACCCTATGGACAGAGATTCTACCCGATTCAAAAATTGTCTTAGACTATGAGCCGCAAAATGTGCCGCTCGATTTTAGCCGCTATCCTTACCCGCTGATTGATCAGTTGGCTCTAGATCCAAATCAGCTGACCTATCTGCGTCCTGCTACCTACAGCGAAGCTTGGCTAAATGCCGCTGCACTGTTTCAGGCCGATGCTGGACGCATGGTTGATTTTCGTCCGCTCAATACTCGGTTGGTACCCGACCTCAACAACTTGAAATGGAACGATCGCCTTGTTGCGATTGGGACTCCGGCTGAACAACCGCTGCTGTCTAAAATGTCGTTGCCGTTTCCAGTTAAGAATGGACAGATTTTAGATGGCAACAATTCACCACTGCCTCCCGATGTCGGTGTGTTGATGTTAACGACCGTTCAAGACGGCGGCAATCCAGTGCTTGTGGCAACGGGTAATTCGGCTGAGGGAGTGCTCAAGGCGGTACAGTTTTTAGTCCAAACTCAAGATTCCCAAATTGGCACAGGGCAGGCCATTACCGTTACCAGTTTGACGGAGACTCCAGCCCTAGCACCTCGAGTCTGGCCTGGCTATTTGCCTAACAACAATCGCTTTGATTTGCGGGAACTGACGATGGACAATCGTCAGCCTTTTGAGGATATGACGGTGCGCGGCACGAATGCACCGCCTGTTCAGATTCCGTTTCAAGCGCTGCCGGATGACCGCTTCTCTCGGGGCAGCACGATGAATTTACAGTACAGCTACAGCTCACAAGTCGATCCGCGCACCTCAACGGTAGAAGTGCGGCTCGATGATGTGACGATCGGCTCGAAGCGGCTGTCATCGTCTAGCGGTAAACGCGAATCGCTCAATGTAGACTTACCGCCCAACCTGATTCAGCCAGATTCGGTGCTGACGGTATTTTTTAACCTAAACCCGCGCCAAAGTGAAGTGTGTGGTCTATCAAAAGACCAGTCGCTCTGGGGGACGGTGCACAGTGATACGCGCTTTGATTTGAAGCGCGATATTTTTGTGCAGCTGCCAGATCTAAAGCTGCTGAAGACGGGTTATCCATTCACCGCTCCTCAAGATTTATCGCAGATGGCGATCGCGCTACCCGATTCGCCGAGAGATAGCGATGTGATGACGATGCTAGAGTTTACCGAACGCATGGGTCGGCTAAGTCAAGCCGATGGGGTGGCGCTTCAGGTCTATCGAGGCGGTAACCTGCCTAACGAGGTCAAGAATGAGATGAACCTAGTGGGAATTGGCACACGCGATCGCTTCCCCTTCCCTGAAGTGTTTGAAGCTCAGAATGGCTTCGGTTTAGGTGAGCTAATGAGCCGCCAATTAAACGGCAACAAGGTGCAGACCGTGTCTGATAACCAGGGCGTGCTCAAGATGATTATTTCGCCAGAAAATAGCGATCGCGTCATCTTAGCTCTAACGGGTCAATCAGAACAAGGACTCAGAGATGTGGGTGAATTATTTGACCGCAACCAGCTGTTCGCTCAGCTTCAGAGCGACACCATCTTGATTAACCGCAACCAGCCTAATCCTGATCCCGATGATCCATTTGCCTACAGCCTAGACTTTTTGAAAGAAGTGCAACAGCAGCGAGTGCAGAAGACTGGATTTTTAAGTCGCATTTCCCTATTTATTCAAGACTACTGGTTCTTGCTACCAGCTGGAATTGTCATGCTCTCCCTGCTGCTCTACGGGGTGTCCCAGCTTTATGTCAACCGACTTGCTAACTCAGGAGATGCAAAATGACGAGTTCCACATCTCAACCCCTTCGCGATCCGGTTTCTGAGCAGCAATCGTGGCTAACGCGATCGATCCTGAAACTGCCAAATATCTTTGGGCGCATTTTGCCCGAGGCTGGCAGCCCTCAACTGTTGTGGATATTGCTGGCATTGTTGCTACTATCTGCGCCGCTGATTGTTACCCCACTAGAAGTCTGGCAGCAAACTGTGCTGGCTATTTTCCTGGCTGCTGTGGGCTGGCTAATCGTCAAACTAGAACAGAAGCAGACTGAGCAAAGCGCTAGCGAATACTTACATCTATTCCTAGCATGGCTGAGCATGGTCACCACTCTGCGGTATCTGTACTATCGCACCAGCTATACGATTAACCTAGACGGGTGGGTGAATGGATCGTTCAGTCTGGTGCTCTACGCCGCTGAGCTATATGCGATCGGCACCCTAGTATTGTCCTACTTCCAAACTCTCAAGCTCAGAAATCGTACCTCAATTGACATCTCCCATATTCCACAAAATGAGTGGCTGACTGTAGATGTCTATATTCCTACCTACAACGAAGATATCGAAATTGTCCGCAAGACAGTTTTGGCAGCGCTGGCCATTGACTATCCAGCCACCAAAAAGAAGGTGTATGTCTTAGACGATGGTCGAAAATATCCAGAGCGCCGCGTCGAACTTCAGAGCATGTGTGATGAGGTTGGAGCAGTGATGATGGTGCGGGACAATAACGACCACGCTAAAGCGGGCAATATCAATACCGCTATGCGACGCACCAAGGGTGACTTGGTGCTGATTCTAGACTGTGACCACATTCCGTCCAAGCAGATGTTGATAGAAACCGTGGGATTTTTTGGTAATCCCAAGGTGGCACTGGTGCAAACACCCCACTGGTTTTATAACCCAGACCCGTTTGAGCGCAACCTATTGACCCAAGGACGAGTTCCCGTTGGCAATGAACTGTTCTATAAAGTCGTGCAGCGGGGCAACGATTTTTGGAACGCCGCCTTTTTCTGCGGTTCTGCTGCCGTCATTCGCAAAGACTATGTTTTACGAGTTGGCGGCATTGCTGTAGAAACTGTAACCGAAGATTGCCATACTGCCCTGCGGTTGCACTCGTTAGGATACGAGTCGGTTTACTACGACAAAATTATGGTGGCAGGGCTAGCGCCAGAAAAGTTTACAGCCTACGTGGGTCAGCAGGTTCGCTGGGCGCGAGGCATGGCGCAGATTTTGCGACTCGAAAACCCTTTATTCAACCGCAAGCTCAAGTTGACCCTGCCTCAGCGGTTATGCTATTTCTCTGCAACCACCCACTTCTTTTTTGGCTTCCCCCGCTTGATGTACGCGCTTGCTCCTGTCCTCTACCTGCTGTTAGGGATTAACCTGATTCGAGGTTTGGGCTTTGAGACGCTAGTGTATGCCTTACCGCATATTCTTTTGGCCATGAACGCCAACTACATCACCTACAAAAACGTCCGGTTTTCGTTCTGGAACGAGGTGCTTGAATATGCGATGGCATTTCAAGATGGCATTGTCACCTTAATGGCACTGGTTAACCCCAAACTGGGTAGCTTCAACGTCACCGATAAGGGGTTAAGCGTTACCAAGCGTAGTTTCGATTGGGAATCGGCTAAACCCACTCTTATCGTAGTTACCCTGCTGATTGTTTCATTGCTATCCGCTCCGTTTTGGCTGGCCATGCGCCCCGAGGCTCAAGAAGCTATTCTGATTAACTCCCTCTGGTGTGTATTTAACCTCCTGTTACTGGTTGCTGCCCTTTTAGTTGCCTTTGAACAACCCCAGCTTCGTCGGGCACATCGCCTTGCTCGTGAGTTAACCACTGTGATTTATGGGGCAAATCAAGGAACATTAACTGGAAAAACGCTAGATATTAGTGAAAGTGGCGCACGGGTGGTTCTGCACGACTGGCCTAATTTGCCAGATGCAATTGAAGTTGAGATTGTAGGCGATTTTGGGGCACGAGCATTTCTGGATGCCAAAGTGATTCGAGTGACTCCTTTGAGCGATACCGAAACGCTGGTAGCCTTCGATTTTATTCATATGACTCAGGCTCAGAAGGATGCCTTAGTGCTGGTGCTCTACTCAGATGTGAAAGAGTGGTATTCCCAGAAACGGTCAGACCTCGATCGCCCTTTCCATTCATTAGGGTTTTTGGCAACTGGTTTAATTCGAGCATTTCAAGAGCCAAAGCCTGCTACCAATACCGAAATTCGCAAGCACGTTAACGCTGCTGCTCAGGTGTATTGGGATGGAAATCTATATTCGGGTATCGCGAAAAGTATTAGCTCCCGCAGCCTGATTATCGAAATGGATGGCGATTTGCTACCTAGCCTTGAAGAGCTGCATGAGAGCAAACCACCTGTAGGACTGCTCCTCAGCCAACATAAAAACGATGACGATCCCAAAAAGTTGATCGGGCAAGTAAGTGCGGTGAAGGTATCAGAATTGTCCACATCAGGTGAGGTTACCTACTTGGTTAACCGTGTAGCCGGCGGCTCAATTGAGGTGGAATTAACCTTCCCTGAGGATTTAGATGCTCGACAAGGTAGTAAAATCAGGCAACTATTGCGCGAGTTAGAGTAGCTAGATAGTGTGTTCTAGCAAGCTTGAACAGTGAACTGTGGGCGTTCGTTGGGTGTGTACAGTTCACTGTTTTAAATAGTCTTTTTTAAAAGATGTGTCTTTTTACTACCTTCACTGCGCTGAATGGGCACTCACTTGGCTATAACTTTGCTCCCCGGTAGCGCATATCCCGTTTACGGGTGTAGCGTGCAGCGAGTTTGGGTAAGTCCCCACGATGTCCGATCACAATTACCGTATCTCCTTCGTGAACAGTCACCGTATTACTCGGATTGGTAATGGTAAAGCCATCGGCTCGGCGCAGGGCTACTACAATGAACGTTGTGTTGTCTTGAATTTCTAAATCTTTGACGAAGCCGCCAATGAGAGGTGAGCCTTTAGCAATGTGCAATTCATCGAGTTGAACATCGAGTTGAATCAACAGTTCATTCAGTGTGTTACTACCATCGTTTTGGTCGAGAAAATCTGTCGATGCGGGATGAGTGACAATCCGAGCCATGCGCAATGCCCCGATGGTCGCAGGCAAGACCACGTGATCGGCACCTGCGAGCCTCAACTTTCTTTCGGTGCTGGGAAATTCGCCCCGGGCCAATATGTTCAAATTGGCATTTAAGCCCCGAGACGTGAGGGTAATGAAGACATTGGCAGCATCGTCGGGCAAAACAGTGGCCAAAAAACGGGCGCGTTTAACCCCTGCCAGTTCTAGGACTTCCTCGTCGGTGGCATTACCTGTTACCACTAAATAATCCAGCTCTTGCGCTTCGGTAATCCGTCCAGCATTACTGTCTACGATCACAAAAGGCCGGTTCGCTTCTTTCATTTCTCGTGACAGAATTTGTCCCATCCGCCCAAAGCCACAGATGATGACGTGCTGATTTAACGTTTCGATGGTTTTGATCATCCGTCTCACTCCAAGTGCCCGGTTAATTTCTCCTTCTGTAAACATTTGCACGACTCCACCGACGGTGTAGACCGCTGACGTGGTGCCCGCAATGATGACCAGAATTGTAAAGATGCGGAGGGTTGGATCTGTGATGGGTCGAACTTCGCCGAAGCCAACCCCGAAGACAGTAATAACTACCATATACACGGAGTCAAGTATTGACCATCCGGCCATGATGTAGCCACAGGTGGCCACAATCATGGTGATGATAAAAAAGATCGCTCCGGTCAAGACTCGGCGGAACGATTCGTTCATACGTTGTGTGTTTGGAACTCGTGCAATGGGTTCAACTGAATTAAGGCAAGCAGGATCGATGCACCCTATGGCAGACAGGCAACCGCATATTTCTTAGTCGGGTGGCATGGGGTTAAGGTGCCTATGATGCTTGTATGGTAACGCCTCTGTGGGACTAGAAGGCGTAACGCACATAGCAGCAAAGCTAGTTTTTTATGGAGCACTACCTGAAGCGATGGGTAGGGCACTTCTGAGAGTGCAATCGGGTTCAGTCGTTACGGTCACTCTAGTCTACGATTGTAAACAATCTCTACAAACCATAAAGAAAGACAGATTTTTAAACACTTCTAGAAGTAGATTTGATAGTGTATATTACACAACAGTTTAATCCCGCTAGCCTTCTGGCTCAATGTCCAGAACCTTTATTATAGATAACAGTTCCGCTCAGACGATTTTCGGTTGGGCGGCTTTTTTTGGCAGCGTGTCAGCGGCTCAACTCAATAGCTTAGTCAGTGCTAAAGACAGTAATGTTTTATCTAGGGCTGCCTACATAGTACTTTTCTGTATTAGGGCAGGTTTGAGCTAGATCATCAAGCGTTAAAACTATGGAAGATGTACGGATTGAGCGCGACTCGATGGGAGAACGGCAAATTCCCCATACGGTTTACTATGGCATTCAGACGTTGCGAGCGGTTGAGAATTTTCCGATTAGTGGGCTGAAGCCTTTGGCAACCTATGTGGATGCCTGTGTGCTGATTAAGAAGGCAACGGCGATCGCCAACGGGGAGTTAGGCTGCATTCCACCAGAGCTGAGTGTGGCAATTGTGCAGGCAGCAGATGAGGTGCTGTTGGGTAACTTGCGCGATCAGTTTGTGGTGGATGTATATCAGGCGGGGGCGGGTACATCTCACCACATGAATGTGAATGAGGTGTTGGCCAACCGGGCGCTCGAAATTTTGGGTGACGCCAAGGGTAACTACCAACGGGTTAGCCCGAATGATCACGTTAATTATGGACAATCGACGAATGATGTGATTCCTACAGCCATTCGGATTGGTGGGCTGTTAGCGCTAGAGCATACGATGCTGCCCGCATTGCAGGAGGCGATCGCCACTCTTACCGCTAAAGCCACCGAATTTCAGCATGTCGTGAAATCGGGTAGAACTCATTTGCAAGATGCGGTTCCCGTGCGCATGGGCGACACCTTTGGAGCCTGGGCGCAAATTCTCACTGATCATCTAAGGCGACTGCAAACGGCAGCCCAAGATCTAACCGTAATCGGGCTAGGTGGTAGCGCGGCAGGCACCGGGATGAATACCCATCCACATTACCGAGTCCGGGTAGCAGAAATTTTATCCGACTTGATTGGTACCCCACTCAAACCCGCGCCCCACCTGATGGCAGCAATGCAGAGCATGGCTCCGTTTGTAAATGTTTCGGGAGCACTGCGAAATCTGGCGCAGGATCTAGTCAAGATTTCCCACGATTTGCGGCTAATGGATTCGGGACCCAAAACAGGATTTAAAGAAATTCAGCTGCCGCCAGTGCAGCCCGGTTCTTCAATCATGCCAGGGAAATATAATCCTGTAATGGCAGAAATGACCTCTATGGTTTGCTTTCAAGTCATGGGATACGATGCGGCGATCGCCCTAGCGGCTCAAGCAGGTCAGCTAGAACTCAATGTGATGATGCCACTGATTGCCTACGACCTGATCCACAGCATTGAAATTTTGGGCAATACGGTGATGGCGTTGAGTCAGCGAGGAATTGCTGGGATCACCGTCGATGGCGATCGCTGTCTGGCCTATGCCGAAGGCAGTTTAGCCCTAGTTACCGCACTAAACCCCCACATCGGCTACCTCAATGCCGCCGCTGTGGCCAAAGAATCGCTGGAAACTGGTAAATCTCTACGGCAAATTGTGCTAGAAAAAGGACTCATGAGTGAAGCTGAACTGGTCAGCGTTCTCAACCTTGAAGCCATGAGCGCCATGCTTACCTGAGCGGCAGAAACCGTTTGAGCAGGATTGTGTTCCGCTTAAAAGTGTTCCACCATAGCGTTTTAGAAAAAATAGCTCAGAATCTCTTAATTTCGCCACAATATTGGCTATGGGGTTGGTGCAGATTGGCCTTGGGTGTCTGAATCACCCAACTGCAACTGATATCACTTTCCCTAAGTATTTTGATCAAACCTACGAACATCCCTACGAATATCCTATGTCAAACCAGGACAGCCTCTATACTCAGCTGACCTTTCACTACATCAACGGGCAAAGTGAATCGTTCAACCTTTATGCTCCGATCGAAGATGATGGCAGTCAGCAAACCACCCAGTTAGAAATGCGACATCTCCTCAAAAAAGATTGGTG
>CASBQX010000141.1 GCA_949127925.1 Synechococcales cyanobacterium PMM_0002 | reverse complement strand
AAGGTAGGAAATTTGGCTTAACTCTTGCTCTGAACGGAGTCTTTCGACTTAGGCGGGTCAACTCTGGGCTCTTCAAGCCCCCGCTAGATCGGTACTCCGATTAGCGGTGGGTCGTTGACGGACTCTTAAAGTTTTAAAAGCACCTGGCTGAATTGATCAATTCACTCAGGTGCTTTATTTGTATAGCAATCGCGTTATTTAATTCGCATACTAATGTCTAGCCAGCTTGATCCGGTGATCGGTTTACTGCTCGAAATGTAGTCTACCTGGGTGGCGGCAACCGCTCGAATGGTGTCTAACGTAATGTTGCCAGACGCTTCAATTTTGATCCGATTTCCCGCCTGTCGAATCAGGGCTACCGCTTGCTGCATGGTTTCAAGCGGCATGTTGTCTAGCATAATAATGTCGGCTTGATGAGTCAGGGCGGCTTGGACTTGATCTAGAGTTTCCGTTTCTACTTCAATGGTGAGAGGGTAAGGGATGCGATCGCGGATTTGGCTGATAGCTGGGCCAATCCCTCCAGCGGCGGCAATATGGTTGTCTTTAATCATCACACTGTCGTCTAGACCCATGCGATGGTTAATGGCACCGCCTGCTTGAGTGGCATATTTTTCTAGTAGCCGCATTCCCGGTATGGTTTTTCGGGTATCGACAAACTGAGTCGGCAAATCGATAATTTGTTTAACATATTGCTGCGTCAAGGTAGCAATCCCACTCAGCCGCATGGCAATATTGAGCGCTACCCGCTCTCCCGTCAGCAGGGCGTCTAGTGGCCCTGCGATGTGGGCAATGGTCTGCCCCTGGTCGCACCACTGTCCTTCCGCTACGGTGGCGGTGAACGTGGTCTGCTGGTTGAGCAGAGAAAAGACGCGAGCCGCCATCGGTAGCCCTGCAACGATGCCCGGTTCCTTGGCCACCCAGGTCGCGTGCCCACTCAGCGATCGCCCTGAGAGCAGCGCTTGGGTGGTGCGATCGCCCCGCCCAATATCTTCCAGCAGCCAGCGCTGAAGCATGGGGTCGAGCAGCAACCAGGGCGGTAATAAAGCTAAAGGAACGATGATTTTTGACATGGCTTTGGCGGTTTGCAGACGGAGTTGGGGGCGTGGAAGCGATCGCCAAGAAGTCGGAGTTCTAAAAGAACTCCGACTTCTCGAACTCCGACGTCTAAACCCAGCCAATGGGACTGGGTGATTAAGCGGGGGTGCTAAGCATCGCCGGCCGACCGCCAACGGCGCGCTTATCGATCACTTGATCGACTAAACCATACTCCAGGGCTTCGTGAGCCGACATAAAGAAATCCCGCTCGGTGTCGCGCTCGATTTGCTCTAGGGGCTTACCCGTATGCTTGGACAACCACCGATTCAGGTTTTCTTTGTGATAAAGAATTTCTCTGGCCTGAATTTCGATGTCCGTAGCTTGACCTTGAGCCCCCCCCAACGGCTGGTGAATCATGATCCGCGAATGGGGTAGGCTCATGCGCTTACCCTTGGTGCCTGCGCTCAGCAAAAATGCACCCATGCTGGCCGCTAGACCCACGCAGATCGTGCAAACATCTGGGCGAACGTGGCTCATGGTATCGAAAATACCCATGCCCGCAGTCACCGAACCACCCGGAGAGTTGATATAGAGGTAAATGTCTTTTTCTGGATCTTCGGCTTCAAGAAATAACATCTGTGCCACGATTAAATTCGCCACATCAGAATCAACAGGCTGCCCCAGGAACACAATTCGCTCTCGAAGGAGTCGCGAATAAATGTCAAAGGCGCGTTCACCCCGACCCGATTGTTCAATAACGGTAGGAATCATGGAGGCAATTTCCCTGCAAGAATCGTTTCTAACCATTCTAAAACGATTGGCAGAGTTTGTTGGGGTACAACATGTGGGGATTCTACCCAAACCTACTCTTCATCTACTCTTCATAGGCGCTGGACTTATTTGGCCCCAGGGCTTCACACTCCTCATTAAACAAATACTGGAGCAGCGATCGCAATTTCATCCGGCTGATATAGGGCCACCCGCCTTCGGCTTCCATATCTTTTAGCAGGGCATAAAGCGATTGGCGATTGCGAGGCAGTGTTTCTTGAAATAGGTCATCGCGGATGTCGTGGTGGAGCGATTCTAATAGCCGCAATAGTTTCAGCAAGGCTAACCCGTCTCCTGCGGACTGCGCTGCGGTGGCTTTAACGAGATTGGCGATCGCGTCTAGATCGCCTTGCAACGGCTCCGAGACAATCTTTTCAGTATCACTCATACCCTTCCTCCAGTCTGAACGCATACCCTACCCTGTGTGATCCGTTTAATGCTACAGGAGTTTAGAAAACTGACGCAGTTTTACTTGAGTAGTTTTATGCTAAAAAGCAAACGCTAGAATAGCCCTAACCCCGCTGTCTCTCGCTTTACCAGCAGCTCCCCACTATACCCCACTCCTACCGCAAACTCGGGCTATTTTTCAAGTATTCACGTTCAGCAATTTATCCATCAGGACTCTTGTGAACTATGACGTCTTCCACTCCCCTAACCGGTATTGAATTGGTCGATTGTGCTAAAGCAAATGCCAAGCAAGGTATCGAAACTACCGCTGATCTGTGTGGCTATGGCAGCGATACGGCTACATTTCAACGAGAACTTCAGCACGCGTGCAGCTATATGAAGGTAGATATTAAAGACTTGAGCGATTTGATTGACAACCCGACTGCGCTACCCACCTCATCGGGTGGCATTGATATTGCACCCGATTCAGAAGTGGAGTTCTAAGTCCGATTTAACGCTCTATTCATGCTCTCTTTGACCTTGCCAACGCTGCGCTGGAGGCGTCGAGTTGGGCTAACGGCAGCTTCTAAGGCCAGCAGCGCGGCGTTGATGGCGAAGGCAAGCAGTGAAACGGCGATCGCGCCTGCCCAAATTTTGTCATAGCGCCCAGACTGGGCAATGCCATCAAACAGCAACGTACCTAGACCGCCCGCCCCAAACTTAGCGCCAATTGTGGCAATGGCGATCGCCACAATGGACGCTAGCCGCAGCCCCGCCAAAAATATCGGCAGCACCAGCGGCACCTGCACCCGCCACCAGCGCTGCCAAGGATTCATCCCCATGCCCCTCGCCGCTTCTAGTACGGCTGGCCTAATAGATTGCAGACCCACCACCAGGTTGCGCACCAAAATCACCTGCGTGTAGAGCACCATCGCCACAATCACCGAGCGCGCATTCAGTCCAAACAAAGGCACCAACAAAATAATTAGCGCCAAACTAGGAATTGTATACAAAATTCCCAAGCTGCCCAATACAGGCACCGTCAACCACCGATATCGGCACACTAACAGCGCCAATGGCAACGCCACCAACACCGCCACCGCCAGTGCTAGACCCGTCATTTGCACATGTTGCAACAGCAATATCCAGACTTGAACAGGATTTTTGAGCAGGTAAGACATGGAGGGCAGGAGGCAGAAGGAAGGATGAAGGATGAAGGATGAAGGATGAAGGATGAGGCGGGTTTTGGCGATCGCCGATAAAACTAACCCACACCGGGCTAAACCTGCCCTGCCAGGTGGCGGCTGGCCTACCCCGACACGCTGGCCGTCAGGCTAGCAGAGTCGCGGATGTGTTCTAGGGTAAGAACCCCAACAGTGGCACCGTTGTCTTGCACGGTGAGGCGGCGGGCACCTGTGCGCAGAATTAGCGAAAGGGCATGGCGCAGGCTATCGTGGCGGGCAACGGTGGGATCGTTGGTGGCAAGTAGATCGTCTGGGGCACTGGTCATGGCGGTTTCAACGCGCAGTAGGCTGAGCTGGCGTACCATGTCGTCGGCACCGACTAGATCGCTGACAAAATCATCGGCAGGTTTGGTCAAAATATTGAAGGGAGTATCGTACTGAACGATTTTTCCCGCTTTTAGAATCAGGATTTTATCGGCTAGACGCAGAGCTTCTTCAACGTCGTGGGAGACAAACAGGATGGTCTTTTTGAGCTGCTGTTGCAGGCGCAAAATCTCGTCTTGCAGGCTAGCGCGAGTGATGGCATCGATCGCCCCAAACGGTTCATCCATTAGCATAATTTGCGGATCGCCTGCTAGGGCACGGGCTAGCCCAATGCGCTGCTGTTGGCCGCCAGAAAGCTGCGCGGGATAGCGATCGCGATATTCTTCGGACGGCAGTTCCACCAGTTCCAGCAGCTCATCCACCCGCGCCTGAATTTTGGGATTGACCCAGCCCAACAGCTTGGGCACCACCGCAATATTTTGGGCAACGGTCATGTGCGGAAACAGGCCAGATTGTTGAATCACATAGCCAATTTGCTGCCGTAGCGCCGTTTTTTTGAATTTACGGATGTCAGTATCATGAACACAAATGCTGCCCCCCGTAGGTTCATACAGGCGGTTTACCATTTTCAGCAGCGTGGTTTTGCCGCAGCCACTTGGCCCCAAAATCACCACTAAATCGCCCTCAGCCACCTCACAGCTACATCCATCTACCGCCGCCCGCGATGCACCCGGAAACCGCAACGATACATTATTGAAACGAATAGCATTCATGTAGTAAGAAGGAAAAGTTAGAGGTAGGGGCTTCGGCACTGACAAGCCCTCAAGGGCACTGCCAAGCGCTGGCTTAGATTTAAATTAAACCTTCTTGAGTCAGAAACTCTTTAGCAACATCTGCTGGCTCCTTTTGTTTGCCGCTGACTTCAAAGTTTAGTTTCTGCATGGTGGCGTCGGTGAGCTTAGGAGCTAGGGCGTTGAGCGCCTCGGTAATGCCGGGGTTGGCATCTAACGCTTTTTGCCGCACAACGGGAGCCACTTGGTAGGGCGGGAAGATGTTCTTGTCATCTGCTAACAGCACCAAGTTAAAGGCACTGACTTCACCATCGGTGCCAAATGCCACAGCTACATCGGCCTCCCCATCGACTAAGCCCTTATAGCGCAACCCTGGATCGACCGCTTTATACGCCTTGAGCTGAAAGTCTCCATAGCCCTTTTTGATGCCGGGTAAACCATCTTCGCGCTGTTCAAATTCTGGTGGACCGATGATCGTCAACTCGCTAGCCTTGGCTATCATCTCAGAGATCGTTTTAATTCCCAATGCGTCAGACCGTTCTTTGGTCATCGCTAGCGCCTGGGTGTTGTTCATGGGAGAGGGTTCTAGCCAAACCAGGTCGAACTGCTCTTTATAGCCTTTAGAAATGGCGCTAAAGACCTGTTGGCGATCGCTACTCGCAGGCAGCTTCAGCACCGTTAGCAACCCAGTGCCCGTGTATTCCGGATACAGGTCAATTTCACCACTGACCAACCCGGCTTGGGCAACAGGCGTGCCGCCCAAATTCAGCTTACGTTCCACCGTAAAGCCCGCTTTTTCTAATACCAGTGCATACATTTCCCCAATGATGAACTGCTCAGTAAAATCTTTGGAGCCAACTTTGATCGGGGTGCCAGAACTACCTGTTCCGCCCCCACTGGCACAGGCAACAAGGACAGTAGCGGTGAATAACGCAATCAGGGGCAAAATGATCAGGCGATGAATCAACTTCATGGTTAAAAGGGGAATAGCGACTGGAGAATAGCGGAGGAATAGCGACTAGAGAATAGCTGGGAAATAGCGACTGAATAGAGGGCAGAAAAGCACCGAAACGGGTTCAATTCATGATAACGGACGACGGTTGTTCCAGAAGTTACATTTT
>CASBQX010000140.1 GCA_949127925.1 Synechococcales cyanobacterium PMM_0002 | reverse complement strand
GCCATAAACCCTATGCCTTTAAGCAGAGATCTAGATTTCTAGGGCTTGATTCCTATTTCACATGAGCTTTGGTATTACACTTTGTAACGGAAGCTCATCATCAAGGACGTCAAATCATGGCTCTCTCTGCTGGCACAATTGCCCCCAACTTCACCGTCAAAGATACTCACGGCAACACGGTTTCTCTATCAGACTACGCTGGCAAAACAGTGGTGCTGTATTTTTATCCCAAAGACGATACCCCTGGCTGCACGAAGGAAGCCTGTAGCTTCCGCGATTCTTATGAAGCCTATCAAGGTAAAGACATTGCGGTGTTTGGGGTGAGCAAGGATGACGAGACTTCTCACCAAGCCTTCACCAAAAAATTTAACCTACCCTTTCCGCTGCTGGCTGATGTAGATGGCAGCCTCATGTCTGCATATGACGTGGATGGCGGGGGCTATGCCAAGCGCGTCACCTATGTGATTGACGGGAAGGGGGCGATCGCCAAGGTCTACGACAGTGTCAAAACCGATACTCATGCGACCGATATCTTAGCGGATTTGGGTCTGTAGGCAGATTGCTCAATTCCTATCCCTTTGGTTAGGCCATTGAGTTAGGCCATCAACCAGAAAGAGCAGTCATGGGCTGCTTACATCGCCTACTCGCAAGCCTTGTCGGCAGCAGGCGCAGGTGCAGAAATGCAGCCCAGCTCTATGTAGAAAATTAATTGCTGAACAGTTTGCTGAAAAAGCTGACGCTGATTGGATGATTCGGTGCTCTCAACTGGGAATACTAAGGCTAATATACTGATTCAGCTAAATCTGGGCTAAATTCTGGTTTTATCTCGGCTTAAGGCTCTTGTCAAGAATATCTCTATTGCTAGTGTTTCTACTGATTTGAAAACGAGGCAAAATCGGGCTTAATGCTATTAGGTAGAGATCATGATTTATTTTGCCTTGATTGGGCAATGGTCAGTACTGTTAACTAGCTTTACCTGACTGGCTTTACCTAACCGGCCTTAACTATGGCTCCTTTGGCAGAAAGTAGGATGTGCTCTATGAGCCTCAACTCGAAAACGAGGCGACGTAATCTCCCGGTTGATTCGGCAGTGCCAGGTGGATCTCCAGTAGAAACTGCTGTGATCGATGCTGATTCGGTAGACCTTGTGCAGCTCAGTTTACGCCCAAGCGCTGAGCGCCGATCCCCCACGCCAATTTGTTTCACGCTCAATCTAGAGGGCGTGATTTTAGCCGTGAATTGTTCTGGTGCCGAACGGTTGGGCTACAGAGTTGAGCAACTGCTGGGGGCAGGATTGATTGAAATTTTGCATCCGAGCGATCGCCATCATCTGCGAGCCTATTTAGCCGATCTAACCGTACAGCAGGCAGCCTGTCATGCCTTGCCAGATATTCGCTACCTTTGTCAATCTGGAGATCTCCTAAGGGTAGAGATCACGACTCAGCTTCTCTATGGGGGAGACACATCGCCTACTTTACTGCTGCTGGGCAGCCCCTCAGACTCGGATGATACCGTGCCGTCACCAAGCGATCGGGGGTGGCAGTCGGCAGACCTATCCGCAGGAGAGCAGGCGCGGCAGGTGATGTTGGAGTGGACGGCCAAGTTTACGAGCCAAATTCAACAATCTCTTGACTCACAGCACCTGTTAAGTACGGCAGTAACCCAGCTCCAACAGCAGTTTCAGGTCGATCGCATCTTAGTTTACCGCACTCGTGAAAACGGTACGGGCAGTATTTTAGCTGAGGCCGTGATCAATGAACAGATGAGCTTGGTGGGGCGATCGCTACCTGACGCAGTTTTTCTGAAAACAGACTATCTGGCCCATGCGTTGGGGCAAGTGCAGGCGATCGCAGACATCGACCACGCCCCGCTCCTAGACGAGCTGCGAGCCAAGCTGCACTCGCTTCAGGTGCGGGCGATGCTGGTGGTGCCAATTGTGCGTCAGGAGACGCTATGGGGTCTATTGATAGCCCACCAGAGTACACCGCGCCACTGGCCGTCATGGGAAGTAGACCTGATGAGCCAGTTGGCCAACCACCTAGCTACGCTGCTTTATCAGTCCGAACTCTATGGTCAAGTGCAGCATCTCAACGCTGACTTAGAGCAGCAAATTCAGCACCGAACCGCTCAGCTAGATCTAGCATTTGAATTTGAAGCTACCTTGAAGCGGATTACTGACAAAGTTAGAGACAGTCTAGATGAAGATCAAATTCTGCAAGTGGTGGTGCAAGAATTGGCGACGGTGATCAAGGTGAGTTCCTGCAACGCCGCGCTATACGACCTAGACGACGGGACGACGACGGTTCGCTATGAATACACTACATTTCTGTCGCCCTATCACGGTAGAACTTCGAAGTTAGCAGACTTTGCCGAAATTTATGACCCGTTACTGCGAGGGCAGTGGTTGCAGTTTTGTTCATTGACGCCCAACCCGGTGCGCGGGTATGTGGCCACCTTGGTGACGCCGATTGTGGACGATCAAGGGGTGCTGGGCGACCTGTGGCTAGTGAACCACAAGTACTATGCCTTTAGCGAGCAAGATATTCGGATGGCGCAACAGGTGGCCAACCAATGTGCGATCGCCCTGCGTCAGGCACGGCTGTATCAGGCATCGCAGGCACAAATTGAGGAGCTAGAGAAACTTAATCAGCTCAAAGACGACTTTTTGAGTACGGTGTCGCACGAGCTGCGCACGCCCATGGCCAATATCAAAATGGCGATTCAGATGCTAGAAATCTGCTTAACCCAGTCGGGCACGCTAGCGGTTGCAGAAAGCCGAGTGTCTCGCTATTTCAAAATTTTGCGCGACGAGTCTCAGCGTGAAATTAGCCTAATTAACGATTTGCTCGATTTATCTCGGCTAAATGTGGGAGCCGAGGGGATGACGATGTCGGCGATTGATTTGCCAAGCTGGTTGCGGTCTATGGTGCATCCCTTTGAAGAGCGGGCACATAGCCAGCAGCAGCAGCTAGCGTTATCTGTGCCAGATGAGCTGCCCAAATTGGTCACCGATATGTCTAAACTACAGCGCATTATGGCAGAGCTGCTGACCAATGCCTGCAAATATACTCCGGCTGGAGAGCAAATCCATGTATCTGTAACGCGTCCATCAGCCGCAGCCAGCCCTACGCTTGACGGTAGAAAAGACGGCCACCACAGCCGGACTAGCAAAGGAACGATGCCGCGTCAACCGGATGTCTCTGGGCTGTTGTCATCGGCTCCGGCTTTGCCCTGTGTTGTCCAAATCCGCATTGTCAACACGGGTGTGGTCATTTCACCGATGGAGAGCGATCGCGTCTTCGACAAGTTTTACCGAATCCCCAATCATGACCCGTGGCAGCACGGTGGCGTTGGTTTGGGGCTGGCGCTGGTGAGAAAATTAGTCGAGCAGCTTCAAGGCCGGATTTATCTAGAAAGCCACCCAGGGCAAACCTGTTTTACGCTGGAGCTACCGTTGCAGTTCCAGGTAGGCTAAGTAGTCTGAGGCGTAAATCTGCCTACTGTTCGTAGTGCAGGCTTCTAGCCTGCGCGGGCAAGATGCCCGCCCTACGGTAGCTAAACTTGCGCCGTCTTCTACTAGACTAACTGGGAGAGTGCCGCTACTGCAAGGCTTGCAGCACCGGACGGATCACCTCGGAGGTGGCCTGCTCGCTGACAATCGTGGCTCCAATGTGGGTGGGTAGCACAAACCGCACCTGTCCGGCGCTGACTTTTTTGTCGGTTTGGAGGGCGTCGAGAATGGCATCGAGATCTAGGTTAGGCGGCAACCGGGTCGGCAAGCCGACTTTTTGGATCAGCGCAGTTTGGCGATCGCATTCTACCTGCGTCCACAGCCCCAACTGGACGGCGATCGCCCCGGCTGCCACCATCCCAATCGCTACAGCTTCCCCGTGGTTGACCACCCGGTAGCCCGTCAGGCTTTCCACAGCATGGCCAATCGTGTGCCCATAGTTTAAGATGGCGCGGAGTCCGGCCTCTTTTTCATCCTTGCTCACCACATGCGCCTTGGCTTGGCACGAGCGGGTCAAAATTAGTTGGATCAACTCAGGGCTAAGGTAGCGCCGCTGATCGAGCTGCGCTGCCTGTTCCAGTTGCTCAAACAGCTCGACATCCCAAATGATGCCGTACTTGATCACTTCTGCCATCCCGGCGCGAAATTCTCGCGCTGGCAGGGTTTGCAGCACCTCGGGGTCAATCAGCACTAGTCGAGGCTGATGGAACGCGCCAATCAGGTTCTTGCCGTGGGGGTGATTGATGCCCGTTTTGCCGCCAATTGAGGCATCTACCATGGCCAAGAGCGACGTGGGTACCTGCACAAAGGCAATCCCGCGTAGCCAGGTGGCCGCCGCGAACCCGGCCATGTCGCCAACCACGCCGCCCCCCAGCGCCACGATCGTCGAAGACCGCTCCAGCCGCTGTGCCAGGGCGGCATCATAGATTTTTTGCAGAGATGCCGCCGTTTTGTAGCGCTCTCCGGCAGGCAGCAGGCAGTAAGTGACGTCGAACCCGGACTCGGTGAGCGTGGCGATCGCCCGTTCTCCGTAGTGCCGAAAAATTGGCGGGCTAGACACCAGCAACACTTTTTTGCCCAGCTTTAGCGGCTGCATCCAGCTGCCCAATTGCGTTAATCCACCCGGTGCGATCGCAACATCGTAGGCTTGTTGCGGCAGCTCTACCGTAATTACAGACTTCATGACACCACCTGCTCTAGGGGTAAGGAATTTATTATCAGAAAACTGGGTCTAAAACCCTGCCCTTCCAGGGCAGCTTTCCTTCTAGCGTGCGGATGAACTCTCGAATCACGTCAGTTTTAGTTCGTTTCGCCTTTTCGGCATAGCGCTCAAGTAGTTCCATTTCGGGTTCTGGAAGTCTAACGCTTAGTTGTTTTTCACTCATTTGTATAGATAAATGCTACACTTATTCTAGTGGATAAGGTAATCAACCACTTAAAAAACCTTGCTGTCGAAAGACATGCTGAACCTTGACAATTGAATCTATGCGGTTCTGCTGCATTGTTCTAGCTTCCTCCTGGCAGCAGGCTTCGGCCGTGAGCTCAGCCGAACGGT
>CASBQX010000139.1 GCA_949127925.1 Synechococcales cyanobacterium PMM_0002 | reverse complement strand
GACGAAGCTAGTAATCCGCGCATTGGAATAGCCTCCAGAGGTGCTGGCCTTTTGGGCAGTTCCAGTTTTACCGGCAATGCGGTAGCCCGGAATTTGAGCAACTTTCCCGGTGCCGCCTTCGACTACACTCTCCATCATCTTCAGCACAGCTTGTGTAGTCTTTTGAGAAAATAGGCGGGGTGCTTCCAGTTGGGCAGGTTGCCAGTGTGGCTGTCCGGCATGGTCATATAGTCCTTGCACCACATGCGGCGTCACTAGAGTCCCTCCGTTGGCTAAAGTGCTAAGCAACTGAGCTAATTGAATCGGAGTAAGGGTAAAACCTTGCCCAAAGGCAGCCGTAGCCGCTTCAATTGGGTCGGCCAGAAATTGGTCACGAGATTTCACCTGTCCGGCAATTTCGCTCGGCAAGTCGATGCCGACCGGTTGCGATAGGCCAATTTTTGCCAGCCAATCGTAAAATACGTCCCGCTTTAGCCGCTGCATGACCCGCACCATACCCACGTTGCTAGAGTATTTGACAATATCTGATACGCTCTGCGCTCCTCTAGCTCCGTTTTGGGCGTAATCGTTGTTCTCAATCGTCCACTCGCCAATCACAATACTGCCTTCGTCATTAAACACATCGTCGGGGCGAATGGCACCCGTTTCTAGGGCGATCGCCACATTAATAGGTTTGAACGTTGAGCCAGGTTCGTAAGGGTCGGTCAAGGCCCAGTTACGCAGATTTTCTAATCCATACTTGAAATAGCGATTAGGGTCATAGGTTGGCTCTGTCGTCAGCGATAGCAAGGCTCCATCTCGAACGTCCATCACAATAACGGCACCGCGCTTGGCGTTGTACTCCTGCATTTTCTGCTTGAGGGCGGTGCGGGCTACTCGCTGAATGCGGCTATCAACCGTCAGTTTGAGCTGCAAATCATCTTGTTGCAACATTGCATCGGGAACGCGTCCCGGAGTCAGGGTATCGTTCCCAGCACGCAAAAACCGGGCAGTCTGTAGCGATCGCTCTAACAGCTGGTTCTGGCTATATTCCACACCTAGTTGGGGTTTACGGTCTACATCAATGTAGCCAATTACCTCTGCCAGAGAATTTTCTTGTGGATAGAGCCGCTGTTGTCGCTGCACTAGCTCCAGCCCATCTATGGCCTGAGCTTGAATCCGATCGGCCAAGTCTTCTGATATCGCGTATTCAATCTCGATCCCCGTGTCTTGACGATTGAATAGGGCTGTGAGGTCTGCGGCTGAGCGGTTGAGAATGGGTGCTAGGAGCGCAGCCAGATCTGGTTTAGGCTGCTTAAACATAATCGGATGGGCGTATAGGGTATAGACCATCTGATCGAGTGCAAGAGCGTTGCCCTGGTGGTCAACAATGGTGCGCCGAGGCAAAAGCGGGCGCAGGTTGACAACATGCTGTTCAATCGCCTGCTGTTGCAGCCAGCTGGCTTGAACAATTTGCAGCCGAAATAAATTACCCACTAATATCAAGGCGCTGAGGGTCAGCATGCCCCACACCAGCCAAATCCGAACATGTAGTTTACGCACGGCGGTAGGCGAGAGCGTAGCAGGAAGTTTGGGGCCAGACAATTGCCGACCGCGTTCTGCTGGAGCACGACGCTTCCTCCCATTAGACGAGCGGCGGAAACGATCATCACCTGAAGATGGAGGAACACCAGTAGACATGAGTCGTTAGAGCAATAGGGGCTAATGTTGGCTGGACACCTGGATCTCAGCGCTGGGCTAGCGATGGCAGAATGTTAGTACCCTTGCGGCGGATTGACGGGCAGCCGTGGCAAATCTTGAGGGAGAGGCGCGGCTTGGGCTGGCAGCGGCGATTGGGCGGGAGAAGCCTCTAGAAAAATTGCCTCCCCTGCTTGGGGTAACACCAAGCCCGAATTTGGGCTTTCAGCCGCTTGTGCCATCTGGCTGCTTAAAATTTCATTCGCTACCGACAGCTGCCGCTCTTGGCGCTGGAGAGCCTGGAGACTGTGGTAGTCTTGCCCCCAAGCTTGCTGGATATAGGCGGTCCAGCCATAAACCGCGAGCAATGCAGCGCCTAGCAGCAGCGCTACTCCCCCAGAGCTACGTTGCAGCAGCAGCAGCAGTTTCAACCAGCTAGGAGACGATTTGGGTTGAGGTAGCCGCCGAACAGTTGTGTTTGGGGCAGCACTCGATCGTCGGGAGGGAGTCGCCAGCCGCAGCGGCGGAGATTGGAGGGGGGCACGCCGTGGAGCTGTGGGTGCTAGCTCTATTCTGGCAGGAACTCGGGGGGAGGGAAAATGGGCGAGTTTGTGAGTGCCTTGGGAACGCTCGGCATAGATAGGACGACGAGACGCCTTGAAAGTGTTTCCGGAAGCAGGTGGCCGATTAGGAATAAATGATTGAGGCGCAGCGGTCATTAACATTCACTCCTGCCAATAAATGAAATCTCTGTGGAGAGCGATAGAATCTGGTAGAAAAGCCCAGTGCGATCTCTCTAGAGGGAATTGCTGAGAGTAACTCATTTACCCATCAAGCTGACCCGCTGGCACTACCCAATCATAGTTGTACGAAGACAACTTGTTATGGTCGAGAAACTATCTAGTTAACCAAATATTTCCCAAAAATGCCAGCGTTTTTCCAAGATTTCAGCAATTGTTTGAGTGAAATCTGATGAAAGCCAGCAGATCCAGGCAAGTCTGCTTGTTTTTGTCGGCGATACCCGTTGGACTGGCGATCGCCCCATGTTAAATCTATTAAAGACTTTTTGAGTTGTCGGCTGAATCTGACTAGTAGTTGCTATACCTAAGACAGCGCAGTTTTTTGACAGTGCAAACAACTTTTTTAGCGCTAGCT
>CASBQX010000138.1 GCA_949127925.1 Synechococcales cyanobacterium PMM_0002 | reverse complement strand
GCAAAAACAACGCATTCAGCTTTTTTACCCCAGAATTTCGTCACTTCGAATGAGAAACGAATTCTCCGTATCCCTGGTTCGGCAAGCTTTCTTGCTTCCTACCCAACGGAACCAGTGCCCCTAAGTCGCCCTTCCTCTTATT
The DNA here is from genome assembly GCA_949127925.1 of Synechococcales cyanobacterium PMM_0002. GTDB lineage: Bacteria > Cyanobacteriota > Cyanobacteriia > Elainellales > Elainellaceae > CASBQJ01. The sequence continues at coordinate 8,589 of CASBQX010000138.1, read as the reverse complement.
TCTCTAGCGGCCTATCGGCAAAAAGTTACGGTAGCTTAACCGAACTGGCTTGGGGGTGTGGCTCCGGCACAGCGGTAGGGGATTGGAGTTTTGGTGGTTGCACCGCTGCGGTGTTCTATACATCTTTCAGTGACCAGTCTTTCGGTTAGGCTTTGGTAACAGAACCCTTATCCAGCGCTGATCTATGTTTAAGCTTCCGCTCCGCCGATTTGTCCAATTTTGTTTGCTAGCGGCGTTCACCGTCGGCGTCCTGGTGGCCTGCAATCCGCAAGCCTCGACGCCACCTGAGGCTGCACCTGCCGCCCAAACCTCTAGCCAGCCGCTAATCATTGGCTCTTCGCCGTGGCCTGGGTTTGCCGGATACTATGTCGCGGTGGCTAAAGATTTCTTTAAATCGGCAGGGGTCACAGTTACCGATCAATACTTCCAGATTGCCACCGATGTCAACACAGGGCTGGCGGCCAATCGGCTAGACCTGGCCTGGACGGGTGGACCCGACGCCGTTGTCATGGCGGCTCAAGACCCGTCGCTGCGGATTATTATGCTGTCTGACTATTCGGATGGTGCCGATGGCATTTTGGCGCGCAATGTCAGCGCTCCGGCAGATCTGAAGGGCAAAGATGTGGCTTGGGAAAGCCTGCCACTGCAAGCATTTCTGCTGCGGAAGTATTTGGAGCAAGGTGGCTTAACCGAAAAAGATATCAACCTCAAGGTGATTGCGGCGGGTGAGGCGGCCTCTGCCTTTGCGGCTAATAAAATTGATGTGGCGGTCACCTACGAACCGTGGCTCACCAGTGCGGCTAAGCAGGGCGGCGGTCAGATCGTGTTCTCGTCGAAAGGAACGAATATCATTCCGGTGGCGCTGGTGGGCAAAGCATCGGTGATTGCTGCGCGCAAGGCAGATATTTTGCTGTTTCTGAAGGCGGTTGACCAGGGCGTTAAGTTTGTGCGAGAGCAGCCGGATGAGGCGAATGCGATCGTTGCCACCAAATTGGGCGTCAAACCCGAGGAGGTTCCGGCTTTGCTGGCCACGGTGCGGATATTTGATGTGGCAGAGAATAAGTCGATTGTGTTCAACCCCAGCGACCCGCTGAATGTGATGGATAGCTTGAAGTTTGCCGCCAAGACGAGTCAAGCATTAGGCTTGGTGTCTAGCCCGGTGGATGCCACAACGCTATACGATGACTCGTTGATTAACGCGTTGTAGGCCAGCACCCTGAGAGGGCATGGCAGTGCCATGCCCCCACCGAATGCGGCATTTCCGTTTTTATTGCGTGAAGTGCCTCGGCTTAAGGCTGAGGCGATGCAGCAGTCGCTGGATCTAGAGGTGCTTGAACCTCAGTTGTAGAAAAACGACTGAGGCGGGGCAGTGGAACGGAGGAATTGGGGACTGTGGAGCCTGTGGGCAGCGGAGTGGCAGGCCGCGTGGGTGCAGGGACACGTCTGGCACCCCGAACGGCGGCGGGTGACGGTGGGACGGGGGCTGGGTTTTGCAGGGCGATCGCCGCCGGGATTAGCAGCTGATCAAAGTCGGTTTGCTGTTGCAGCTGCTGGGTAGACGACAGCAGATTTTCTAGTCCCTGAATCAGATCGCGGATATTACTGCGCACGGCTGGATCGCCAGTTAGCTCATCCAAATCTGAGGTAATTTTCTCTGCATTTTGAAAGGTGGCGCGGGCAGAATCTAACGTTTGTTGGAGCATCAGGGCGTTTTCGGGACTGCCCAAACTATCCGTCAACGTGCTAAACGTAGCCGAAGCGCGGGCTGCATTTGCAGAAAGCGACTGCAAATTTTGGACGAATTCACCCTCTTCCACCAGCGGTGCTAGCCGTGTCGCCACCAACCGCAGCTGGCTGCTGGTTTCATTGACGTTGAGCAGCGTGCTGTTAATGGCCGAGCGATTGCTGGTGAGCAGGCTATTCACCTGAGCCGCCGTTAACCCAATCTCGTTGGCGGCTTGCCCTACAGCTGTCGTCGTAGCATTAGCAGAACCCGAAAGCACTCGTAATTCTTGCTGCACCGACTTAGTCAGCGTCGTCACTTCGCCGGCCAGCGTGATGACGCCCGCTGCCGCCCGCGAGGAGTTGCGCGTCAGCGACTGAATGTTGCCAAACAAAATTGGGTCGGCTAGTTGATTAGACAGCCGAATGGTGGAGCTAATCAACGCGTCGAAGGTGACCCCAACTTCCCCACTCAGGCGATCGCCATCGCAGATAATAGCGCTGCCTTTGCAGTCAGCCGCGAACGGATTCGTCGCCACCTCAGCCGTCAGCTCTGTAATCGGCGTAATATCGACCGCCGTTTCGCCAATTAGCCCCGCTTGATTCGATTGAATCAACGAGTCGCGCGGGATTTTTAGGGTAGCGGGTGAAATCTGCATTTCTACCTCAGCAAATTGGTCGGCTGGACGAATTTTCTGCACCCTGCCGACTACCACGCCCCGGTAGCGCACAGAGGAACCCGTTTGCATCCCCACAGCACTAGGAAAATTGACTACCACTTGGTAGCTGCGATTGCCCAGGCTTAAACCTCGCAGCCACAGCACTATCGCCCCAAATGTTCCTAACCCCAACAAAATGAGCAAGCCCACAGAGCCTTCTCGAACAGTTCGCGATCGCATTAATCTCTCCTCACATCAGCACATCTCAGCCAGCAGACGGGTGAGATTTAACGGCAGGTGTTTCCCAAGGCCAATCTACCATCAAACCTAATACCTCTTGGCTAGGGTTTGAGAGTCCTGCACCACAGGCGCAGTAAATTGCCCATCTCATTTTTAATCGAAATTTCGGTAATAACACAGTAGCGCAGGCCAGTTTCTGATTCGCCAGTTTCTGAACTGCCACAACCATGTCACAACCACCCTAACCATCCCAACCGCCATAAGCGCCACAAATGGGATCTAAATTTGCGTCCCACGCTACACAGTTCGGTAAACCGCACCGACAGCATAGTTGTAGTCTGACCCCATAGTCCGCTAAATTAGCACTCAGGGGTTGAGAGTGCTAACTCTGTTGGCAATCGGCTATTAACGGTTAGTTATTAGCCTTAGCGATGCAAGCCTGACCAAGTAAGGGTTGAGATTACCCCCATCGTGTCAGGAGTTGCAGCGTTTCTGTGCTAGCGGCCTGCCGTTTTTAACGGAAAGCAAATCGCAACCCTGTTGCAACACTAATTCAGTCTGGAGAAACTTAGTATGGCTGCTGTATCTCTGAGCGTTTCTACCGTAAAGCCGCTGGGCGATCGCGTCTTTGTGAAGGTGAGCGCCTCCGAAGAGAAGACCGCTGGCGGAATCTTCCTCCCGGACAATGCAAAAGAAAAGCCACAAGTGGGCGAAGTGGCACAGGTCGGTCCTGGCAAGCGCAATGACGACGGGACCCGTCAAGATTTAGAAGTCAGTGTAGGCGACAAGGTTTTGTATTCCAAGTACGCTGGCACCGACATTAAACTTGGCTCCGATGACTACGTTTTGCTGTCTGAGAAGGACATCTTGGCAATCGTAGATTAGTCAGATTTTAGCCAGTACCGTGCAGGCGCTAGGCAAAACTATCCCTGCACAGTTCGCCGCTAACCCATCGACTCTAATCTCGTCAACCGCTATTCAATTAATTACCCAAGGCTAAGAAGAACTATGGCTAAGCGCATCATTTACAACGAAAACGCCCGTCGTGCTCTAGAGCGCGGGATCGATATTTTGGCAGAAGCCGTTGCGGTAACCCTTGGTCCTAAGGGACGCAACGTCGTGTTAGAGAAGAAGTTTGGCGCGCCTCAAATCGTCAACGACGGTGTGACGATTGCCAAAGAAATTGAACTAGAAGACCATATCGAAAATACGGGTGTGGCTTTGATCCGTCAGGCCGCTTCCAAAACCAACGATGCAGCGGGCGACGGCACCACCACGGCTACCGTCTTGGCTCACGCCATGGTCAAAGAAGGTCTGCGTAACGTGGCAGCAGGCTCTAACGCTATTTCCCTGAAGCGCGGCATCGACAAAGCCACTGGCTTCTTGGTAGAGCAAATTGCTAAGCATGCCCGCCCGGTCGAAGACTCCAAGTCGATCGCCCAAGTGGGTTCAATTTCGGCTGGTAACGACGACGAAGTCGGTGCCATGATTGCCGAAGCCATGGACAAAGTGGGTCGTGAAGGCGTTATTTCCCTAGAAGAAGGCAAGTCGATGACGACTGAGCTAGAAGTCACCGAAGGGATGCGCTTTGACAAAGGCTACATTTCGCCTTACTTCGCCACCGACACCGAGCGGATGGAAGCAGTCTTGGATGAGCCTTTCGTGCTGCTGACCGACAAGAAAATCACCCTAGTGCAAGACCTAGTGCCTGTGCTAGAGCAAGTGGCTCGTTCTGGTCGTCCGCTGCTAATTTTGGCAGAAGACATCGAGAAAGAAGCACTGGCAACCCTGGTGGTTAACCGTCTGCGGGGCGTGCTCAACGTAGCGGCTGTTAAGTCTCCTGGGTTTGGCGATCGCCGTAAAGCCATGCTCGAAGACATCGCCGTGCTGACTGGCGGTCAAGTCATCACCGAAGATGCGGGTCTCAAGCTCGACAGCGTTAAGCTCGAATCGTTGGGTAAAGCTCGCCGCATCACCATCACCAAAGACACCACCACCATCGTGGCCGAAGGCAACGAATCGGGTGTGAAGTCACGCGTGGAGCAAATCCGTCGTCAAATCGAAGAAACCGATTCTTCTTACGACAAAGAGAAGCTGCAAGAGCGCTTGGCTAAGCTATCTGGCGGTGTAGCGGTGATCAAAGTCGGTGCTGCCACCGAAACCGAAATGAAGGATCGCAAGCTGCGGTTGGAAGATGCCATCAACGCCACTAAAGCGGCGGTTGAAGAAGGGATCGTTCCGGGCGGCGGCACCACGCTGGCTCACCTATCTCCTGAATTGGAAGCTTGGGCAACCAGCAACCTATCGGCTGAAGAGCTGACGGGTGCGCTGATTGTGGCTCGTGCCTTGGCTGCTCCCCTGAAGCGGATTGCCGAAAACGCGGGTCAAAACGGTGCAGTGATTGCTGAGCGCGTCAAGGAAAAAGAATTCAACGTTGGCTACAATGCAGCCACCAATGAGTTTGTTGATATGTTTGAAGCTGGGATCGTTGACCCTGCCAAGGTAACGCGTTCTGCTCTGCAAAACGCCGCATCGATTGCTGGCATGGTGCTAACCACCGAATGCATCGTCGTTGACAAGCCCGAGCCCAAGGAAGCATCCGGCGGTGGCGGCGGCGGCGGCATGGGCGGCGGCGACTACGACTACTAGACTCTAGTGACTGGACTCTAGCGGAGTCGCTCTTGATTTAAGAGCTGAATGGGCGATCGCTTTTCATTAGGAAGAGCGATCGCCTTTTTTTCCTTTTTTCACACCAGCTCATGCCTGATGCGATTGAAGAGCCGGAGCTAGGGGGCTGGCGACGGCGCTAAAAAATTGTTTAGCTCTACCCCACCGGGCAGCAAACGCCCTGTGGTGGCGTAGTTGTAGCCAAAATAGCCAACCCCTGCCATGAGGGCGATCGCCAGCAATGCCCCCAACACCCCGTCGCCAGCATTGTAAGAACGGGCGGCTTGTCGATCTCTGACGCCATCTCGGTAGCCTTTAAGATACTCAGGGCTGTGAGTCTCTTGTGATTTTACGCTGTGGGTCTCTTGCGATTTTACAGAGACGTTAGGTTTGATCACCTCAGCTGGCTTTTCATGATCAATATTTCTCATGGTGACCGTTGTACCTCCACGCACTACTGTTGATGCTGCATCGTTATCCTTGACCATCCCGAATAGGACTAGCCAATAGGCTTTAATCATAGTCAGTTAGAGACCAATCCCCTCTCAGCCTTTCGACAGATTCACCCGTTTGATGAAGTGTCATTGCGGATTGAGATCTGGCGTTGACATCCTCTCCACGCAAATCAAAGATTATGCGTGGAGATTCCCCGAATTGCTCCGAAGATTTCCGGCTTCAGCGCCAGTTGGCTAGACATCGTTACCGCTACCCGCGTCACCTCAACTCCACAGGCGTTTTCTATTCCCCGTTGCCCACGGGTACAACTGACTGACCTGCCGCCACGTCACAGGGCTTGATTGACCCGCAGTCGGGGCACTCTTGAGAGGTGCCACGTTGGGATGAGGCAGTTGCATCAGGATGTGGGAGGGTGGTCGAGATCTTGGTGCAAAGCCTTCATCCCTCCAATTCCTCAACGTTAGACCTATGAATTCTGGCGATCGCCCTTCTCGCACCGACTGGTTTATCCTGGCCATTGGCAATACGCGGCTGCACTGGGCTTGGGCTATTGGCTCCACGCTAAAGCAAAGCTGGGATACTCCTCACGCCGCCGCAGAGCTAGTCGATACTGTGGGAGTGCAGCAGGCGATCGCCCACCTAGCGATGTCCGCAGCTCCCAATTGCGATCTATTACAGGCAGTGGCAATGTTCCACGGCAGTGAACCACCGCCGCTGTGGATTGCCTCGGTTGTGCCGCCGCAAACCGACCTGTGGCAGCGCTACTGCCGCTCCCGGCTGCTGACTCTGGCAGACATTCCGCTCCAGAACCTCTATCCCAGCTTGGGCATCGATCGCGCTCTAGCGCTATGGGGAGCGGCTACCACATTCGGGACGCCAGTTTTAGTCATCGATGCTGGCACAGCCCTAACGTTGACTGGAGCAGATACGGCATCTAGTCTGGTGGGCGGTGCCATTTTACCAGGGCTGCGGCTGCAATATCGGGCGCTAGCCCACGACACCGCCGCTCTCCCCGCTGTCCCACTGCCGCTTGGCCTGCCGCCTCGCTGGGCTGCCAATACCGCAGACGCAATTCACAGCGGCATTCTCTACGGCGTGTTGGCTGGCATAGAAGCCGCGATCGCCGCTTGGCTAACAGATTTTCCTGAGAGTGCGATCGCCTTTACCGGGGGCGATAGCCCTCGCCTCTATGCCTACTTAGCGCAACTCAATTCAACCTTGGCGACTCGGATAGTGGTCGATCAGCAGTTGCTATTTCGAGGTCTGTTGAGTCAGGTTTTCTACTGAACAAATTCCCGAATCTCCAGGGCGACTTTGTCGGGCGCTGTTTCTAATGGGTCTGGGCCAGCCGGGATGAAGTGAGTTTTGGCATTGGGAGCATCTCCATAGATCCGATTTAGGTCGGCGGCGATCGAATCATCCCACTCTCCCTGGAGCACGAGCAGCGGCAGGTTGAGCAAGTGAAGGCGATCGCTCAGCAGTTCGGCGCGAATTTCTGCGGCTCGCCGTTTGAATAACAGCTGACAGGCAGCGGGCGATCGCCACCATTGTTGCCGCAGTGTGAGTAGGGTATCAACCCGAGCGCGGCCATTCCAAAGGTGAGCGATCGGTCGCATAGCCTGGAGCAGCCAAAGGGCGATCGGCACCCGACTGGTGAGCCATTTTGCCCAACGCCAGCGCTCCGGTTGTCCAACGTCAACGCCTTCCGGTGCCAATAAAACCAGACCTTTGACCCGTTCAGGATCTCGCAGCGCATAGCTAGCCGCCACCCAGCCCCCAATCCCAGTCGCCACAAAATATAGCCGTTGCAGTTTGAGCGCGTCACACAGTTCTTGTAAACACTCAACCTGTAAGGCGATCGAATAATGCAGCGGCGGACGTTGCGACTCGCCAAACCCAATCAAATCGGGAATCACACAGTGATAGCTCTGCGCCAGTTGCTCGACTACAGGCAACCACTGGCTGCCATCGGCCCAAGCATCATGCAAAAAGACCAGAGCTGTCCCCTGCCCCACCTCTCGCCAAAACAATTGTCCCTGCGACAATTTAATCCGGGAATTACGAATCGGTACGTCGCTCACAAGCACTAGCCCAACTCTACAAATAGTTGCCCCTGAAATCAGCGTAAACGCATGTTGGATGCACCTAGATTTAATCAGCCTGGATTAAGCTCCAGGCATGGGCTAGGCCAGCGTCGTTAGCCCCGCAAAATAGTCTTGCAACTGCCGCCCATGGTCGTGCGACAACTCGGCCTGCGGAATTGCCGTTGGCGTAAATGCCTGTACATCCAGCACTTCTGTCGTATCGTGAATCATCATTTCTCCACCCACCTCTGCTTCTACTACCAAACAAATGGAGTGAAACCGAGGGTCGCGATCGGGCGCGGAATAGACGCCCACAAGTCGGCGTAGCTTAACTAGCCCTAAGCCCGTTTCTTCCTCTAGCTCACGCTGAACCGAGGTGGCCACATCCTCCCCCCAGTTCACAATGCCGCCGGGTAAACCCCAACAGCCATTATCGCGCCGTCGGATGAGCACAATCTTGCCATCGGGTAAAACTGGAATGATGCTGGTGCCGGTAATGGGATGGCGGAAAATTATCCCTAATGCAGCCTGTACATATTGCCATAGCTGATTCATAGTGAAACGCAAATCCAAAAAGTACTAATTTGGGGCACTGACCACCGAGGTCGTCAGTGGGTGCCATTGCCATTTGACATGGCAACCCCAATTCTCCAAATTTAAGCCAAAACTTACGCCGTTAAAACCGCCAAATCTGCCAAAACCTTGGCGGCATGTCCGTCTGGCTTCACCTTCAAATACACCTCAGCTAGCTGACCGTCGGG
>CASBQX010000137.1 GCA_949127925.1 Synechococcales cyanobacterium PMM_0002 | reverse complement strand
GCTCTAGATGCCTTTAACAAAGGAGGTTCTAAGTCTCCCGATGTGATCGATTTAGCGTTCATAGAAAGGGTGCCACGGCATTCAAAGGAGATGGCTCAACATGAGCAGAACAAACAAACAAACTAATTAATTGGAGCCGCATAGAGCTGCGCCAGGAGTCACTAGCAGTGACCTAGTAGAAGACGGCGCAAGTTTGGCTACCGTAGTGCGGGCATCTTGCCCGCGCAGGCTGGAAGCCCGCACTACGAACGGCAGGCAGATTTACGCCTCAGCCTACTAGGCCACAGTCAAGGGAGTCAGAGCGATCGCGCGACTGCAAACGTCCAGCCAAACCACAGCAGGTGCAGATCTAACGCGATCGCACACCACCAATGGCCTGAGGTTGCGCCAGTTTGGCTGCTCGTAACCCCTACGGCCAACGCGGCTGACATAACGTAGCGCCTAAACTCACCAACTCAACCCACACCAGTTTGCCAACGCCGCAACCAGCAGGCGATCGCCTGCTACATCAGACCTCTCAAGTTGGCATTACAGTGAGCTGCTGCCACATCAACAACAGCAAATGACACATGAAACAAAATCTGGTGAAACAAAACTTTGGTAGAAAAACGCCAGCTTAGGCAGTTTTCACTCTGCTCCTTTGGTGACTAGGCCAGAGGTGACTAGGCCAGAGGTGACTAGGCCAGAGGTGACTAGGCCAGAGCGCAGGGCGACAGGGGTCAAGATTGTGTAGTATAGGCCGTCGCGATTGAACTCCATAGCTTCGCCTCCTTTGGGGATATAACTGTCAGAAGCACTACAAGCATACTACGGCGATCGCCTGCTCCCTACCTCACCCGATCGGGTGACACTCCCCGCAAAAGAGATTGCACTTTATAGGTAGCCGCAAACAGGCCGCTTATCTCTGCTGGCAGATGATGAAGTCGAGGTTTGTTTGTAGATTGGTAGATGTTCACTGCATTTCTCACTTTTATCAAAAGGACGTGACTTATGAGCACTGAAGATAGATTGAAAGCTACTGCCAAAAACGTTGAAGGTAAGCTTCAAGAAGCAGCAGGCAACGTCACTGGCGATCCTCAAGACCAAGCCGCAGGCAAGGCCAAGCAAGCCGAAGCCAAAGCTCGTCATACTGGTGAAGATGTAAAAGATGAAGTCAAGAAAGTGATTGATTAACTGTCATTTGATTTTAGCTTCCCCTTGATTGACAACTTTTTGCTGAGATTGCATTAAAAGTGCATGGTTAACAGAAGTGCCAAAAGCGACTTGATGAGGAGAAAACTGCAATAAGCGTGCAGGGGTGAGGCAACTCACCCTCCTCTGAAGATCTCCTGTGAGTTAGTTAATCAAGTTGAAAATTAAGAGCGAAAGCCTTTTCTTGAAATCAGTTTTCTAAGGGTCTTAGTCAAGATGATCCTGAGAAAATTAACCGACTAAGAACTGCAACGATTAGCGCGGAAATATTTAGCTTGGAGACATGTTATGACTGACCATCAATCCTCACCAGATACCTATGATACGGGTATCATTCCTGCCGAGACGGCCGCTCGTAAAGAGCGTGAAGGTGAGAGCTACAAGCAGCTTCCCGAACACGACGAAACGTTGGATATAGCTGGTGGGTACACAGTAGATAAAGAAGGCTTGGCAAACAACTACGCTGTTGAGCCTGAGATGTATTACGAAGTCCCTGGCGATCTGCACGCTAAGAAAGCAGCTGAAGCGGCAGAGCGGGTTCAAGAGTTAGCCGAAATCAATGAAACCGACGAGACGGGCAAATTAACTGAAGAGGGCGATCGCCGGAGTAAAGGGGTAGGGATGATTTAACGGTTCAAGCTGCCTAATCCTGCTAGTCGATTAATGATATAAATCAGCAGATATTGATGAGCGCTCCTAGGAGCGCTCATTTCTGCATGGGCAGGCGGTGGAGGCGATCGCTCACAGTCACGTTCCTCCCAAGTCCTTAACTCTGAGTCGGTGCATTTATCCATCGATTAAATTTTATCCATCTATCAAAAGGGGTTTGTCGGTCTCCTCCTTTGGACGTTATTCTGCTAAGGAGCCTCCCAGTAAATAATTTGAGGAACCTCTGTGGAATCTAGTCTCAAGCGGGCAGCAGAACTGAAGCAAGCATTGCTGGACTTTGTGCTAGATGCGGATGGCGCACTGGCAACGGCGCTAGAAAGCTTCAGTGCAGACCAATTGTCGGGTCCTCAGCAGCAGGGGATGAACTCACGAGAATTGGTCATTCATCGGTTTTTGACAGAAGGTGTCGTCGATACTTCTACGCCGATTGACTTGTTTCTGCAAGATCAAGCTAGTCTTTCGGATGGCGATCGCGCTTTAGTCCTCAGTTGGAAATCTAGCTTTGTCGGCCTTTTTGCCATCACTCAAGTCTTAGAGGATGGGGTTGAGGTGACGAACTGGATGACGGATAAGCACTATATTTTAAAATCGGTTAACCCCGACGAATTAACGAAGCTATCTCGCCTGAAAGCTGGAGAGATGCTGCTCACCCAGATCGCTCCCTTCAATCTTGAAAGCTGGATGTTTTTCAGTCCCTATATCTCTTTGGGCAAATTGGGCAAGCCTAAGCTGGCGATCGCCATTGGCAACTTCAAAAAAGCGCACAAAAAGAACCTGTACGGCGATGCTCCTGACCTACTAGAAGAAGCATGGACGTCAGTTGAAAAATATCACGATGAGTTTGTAGACTTTTTTGGTGCCGATCAAGTCACCCTATCTGGCTATCACCTCAGCAAAAAGTTTAAAGAATTTCAAGAAATTGCGCTGCAAAAAAGGCTTAAATCACTCTCCATTGATCCGAATCAATCGCTGGGTGACTTGGCAGATGAAGCAGGCTTATCAAACGCAGAAATCTCTACCGCTGCGGCGGCGGCGGGCATGGATGCCAAGATGGTTTCTGACGTCTTAGCACATCCTGAAAAAGCTCAGATGGCTCCTCCTCAAGTAGAACTTCCGCCGCATCTAAAAAATGCTGAGCAAGTCACGGTGATGACCCATCCTCGCTGGGGGCAGCTGTTGCTCTCGACCTATGCGCCGCTCAAAACTCAGTTAGCGCAACTAACTGAGTCGGATACAGCCGACCCTGCGATCGCGGCAAAGTCGGTGCGTCGCTACTTAGATGATCCAGAAATGAATGCCTTTGTTTGGCATCAGCTTGCTCAGGAATATCCAGCCGCCTTGGAGCGGTTAATTCAAACGGTATGCGATCGCCCAGATTTTGTTTTGAGTAGCGATTTAGACATGCTTCTGGCAGAATATCACAAGCCTTTAGAGCCAGAGTTGCCCGAAATTGCCAGTGTTCCGCTGCATCTGCACAATCTGTTTCAAGAGGCTGTTTTGGAAGTTAATAAGGACAAACCCAAAGCTAAGGCTCCCGCAAAACAGTCGTTTGGGTTTAAGAAAAAAGCCTGACGCAAAAAACGGATTTTATGGCTTATGCCTTTCGGTTTTTCTAATTCTCTCTCTTGATAGAAGAAGCGTTTGGTAATCGTTGATATTGTAATTACATTGGTTAAAAACGTAGATTCTCCAGGAGATTGGAATATGAATATTATTGCATGGCTGATTTTGGGTGTAATCGCTGGCGCGATCGCCAAAGCAGTTTATCCAGGCTCTCAAGGGGGTGGGTTTTTGGCTACAACCCTACTAGGAATTATTGGTGCATTCATCGGGGGTAGCCTGTACATATTTTTGAACACGGGCGCACTTCAGCTAACAGCGGCTGGTCTTAGCATTGGAGGCATTGTAGTGGCAGTGCTGGGTGCCATGGTTGCCATCTTCCTGTGGGGCTTGTTGAATCGTAGCTCTGCCATTTAGTTCGCTCAACAACTTCGACCATTTACAGACTCTCCTCACGCCAGGTCGAATGAACCCCAGCCAGCATCTTTTGGACCGATGCTGGCTGTTTCATGTTTAGCCAAGTTCAGCCCAGCAGGATTGAGCATTCTAGAAGGTAACTCTAGGAAAAATGTATAGGACTAAATGGCGTTAAGTAGAGAGGAATGTGTTTAGATTTTGTAAGGACACTCATTATATTGTGGACACACCCAGCCATGCCAGTTCAAAAAGGTGATTTCGTTCGAGCGATTCGAGCCAAGTTAGAAGGCAGTTTAGAAGCTGCGGCCAGCGATCGCCGGTTTCCGCCCTACATTTTTGAAACCAAGGGCGAAATTCTAGATGCCAAGGGCGACTACATGTTGGTGCAGTTTGGCCATGTGCCGACGCCCAATATGTGGCTTAGGGCTGATCAATTGGAAAAGTTTGAGTAAATCTGCTCGGTGGGCAAGCTTGATCGCATACGCTACGGTAGCGTAGTCTATCGATACTTCTACAGAACTTCTACAGACGTGCGATCGCCGCTTTCCTACCATGAGTTCCACCATGAATCCACCCTCCCAAACACTCAATGCTTGTGCTCCCACTCGTGTGGCGGTCATTGGTGCAGGCAATGTGGGGGGAACGCTGGCGCAGCGGATTGCCGAACGAAATCTGGCAGATGTGGTGCTGCTCGATATTTTGGCGGGTCGCCCTCAGGGTCTAGCGCTCGACTTAATGGAAGCACGCGGACTAGAGGGGCACGATCGCCACATTCGGGGAACTGCTAATTATGCAGACACGGCAGGTTCAACCATTGTGGTGATTACGGCCGGGTTGCCGCGCCGACCCGGCATGTCGCGAGACGATTTGCTAAAAACTAATGCCCAGATTGTGGTGCACGCCGCCAAGGAAGCGATCGCCCACTCTCCCGATGCCATCTTAATTGTGGTGACCAATCCGCTAGATGTCATGACCTACATGGCGTGGCAAGCTAGCGGTTTGCCGCCAGAGCGGGTGATGGGCATGGCAGGTATCTTAGACTCTGCCCGGTTTCAAACCTTTATTGCCCTGGAGTTGGGCGTGTCCACGGCTGATGTCAGTGCCATGGTGCTGGGCAGTCACGGAGAGCTGATGGTGCCACTGCCGCGCTATTCCAGCGTCAACGGGATTCCGATTACCGAATTGTTGGATGCGGTAGCGATCGCCCGCCTAGTCGATCGCACCCGAAATGGCGGTGCCGAAATTGTCGAACTGCTGCAAACGGGCGGGGCTTACTATGCGCCGGCTTCATCCGCTTGCGCCATGGTCGAAACCATTTTGCAGAATAAATCTCGACTGCTGCCGATTGCGGCTTATTTACGGGGCGAGTACGGACTCAATGACGTGTTTATTGGGGTTCCGGCTCGGCTTGGCTGTGGTGGGATAGAAAGTATTTTAGAGCTGGATCTCAGCAGTGC
>CASBQX010000136.1 GCA_949127925.1 Synechococcales cyanobacterium PMM_0002 | reverse complement strand
GCTGTACCCGTTAGCCAATCGGGCTGAAGCAGCGTGCCTTGGCGATCGCAGCTAATGACATGCCGCATACAGTCAATGCCTCTCAGCAATAGCTGCACGAGGTCAGAGTCAACCTCCAGCGACTGCTTTTGTAGCTTTAGCACCTTGAAGGAATCTTCCAAATAGTGCGACAAATCGGTCAGGGCTTGATAGCCCATCATGCCCGCTCCACCCTTAATTGAGTGAGCCGCTCGCAGTGCCCCGTTAATTTTCTGAGCATCAATTCGCTGATAAGAAAGTCCAAGGACTACATCTTCAAGAGTTTGCAGATAGTCTTCTGCTTCATCGAGAAACTGTCGCCGAATTTCTAGTTCCTTGTCCTGTGACATGGGTTTATTGCCAGTGATGAATAGTGTAAGTCGCTCGCACCTTGATGGTGAATTGCAGTCTCAGCCCTGAAGCAAAGAGATTAGCCGTCAGAATCGACTTTGAATGTCTCCACCGATTCCTGCAACTCTTGAGCGACAGCCACGGTTTTCCGCAGCGATGATGACACTTGACGCGAGGAATCTGAGGTGCGCTCAGACACTTGAGCAATCTGTTTCATCAGTCGAGAAACCGACTCAGACGTTTCAACCTGGGAGACGGTTGCATCTGAAATTGACTGCACTAATTCGTCAATCTGGTGGGATACATTGAGAATTTGGTGGAGGCTTTGCTTGGCATCGTCTACCAGATGCGTTCCTTCCACCACTTGTACGGTGCTTTGTTCCATCGCTTCTACCACTTGGCTAGTTTCGCGTTGAATGTTTTCGACAATTTTCTCAATTTCTTGCGTGGCGGCTGCCGACCGTGCCGCCAGTTCACCCACTTCCTCGGCTACCACAGCAAATCCTTGCCCTTCTTCACCGGCTCGAGCCGCCTCAATGCCCGCGTTAATCGCCAGGAGATTAGTCTGCATGGCTATTTGGTTAATCAGCGACACCACTTTAGAAATCTGCTGAGACGATTCACCCAGCCGCTTCACCTTTTTCGTCGTTTCACCCACCGTTTCCCGCAGGCTGAGAATATTTTGGACTGTGCGGGCGATCGCATCCTCACCCACTTGGGCAGTCGTAGAAGCCTGGCGGGCAACCATAGCCGCCTGCTGAGCACTAACCGCCACCGCTTGAATCGAGCGCGTCATTTGCTCCACCGAGGCCAGGGTATGAGTCGTTTCTTCGGCTTGCTGTAGCGCTTCCTCTGCTAAATGCCGCATGGCTCCTTCATTCTCACCCAGCGATAGGTTCACCTGCTTAGCAGACAGCTTCACCTGGGTCACAATATCGCGCAGGCTTTCCACAATCGAGTTAAAGAAGTCGGCAACAGTCCCAATGTCGCCCGCCGTCACATCTGCACGCACCGTCAAATCACCGTGGGCCACCCCTTCCACATCGCTCAGCAAATCAATTAACTGCATTTGCAGCGTTTCTCGCTGGCGGCTTTGCTCTTGAGAAATCAGTTCCGCTTGCTGTTGGGCTTGCTCTCTGCCTTCAAACAATTCTGCTTGCTCTAGAGCGAACGTGAGCTGAATTGCCAGTTGAGAGACCAGGTTAATTTCTGAGGATTGCCAGTACCGCGCTGCCGCACATTGGTGCACCGAGATTAAGCCCAAAAGCCGCCCTTGGCGCAGCAGCGGAGCCACGATGCTGGCCCGAACTTCAAACCCGTCTAAGATATCACGATGGCACGCCGTAATATTCTCAGTAGCCACATTATTCATAGAGCGGACGCGGCCATTGCGGTACTCTTCCATCAATCCTTCACGGAACGGATCATCCACCACTTCGTTGAGAATTTTGCGCCAGCCGCTAGCCACAGATTCGGCAACGATGGTGCCAGTCCAATCTGGATTAAATTGATAAATCACCACCCGATCGGCTTGCAGAGCATAGCGCAGTTTCTCAACCGTTGTTTCAAAAATGTCTTCTCGTTTCAACGACTTTCGCATGCTGAGCATAATTTCCTGCCCTAGGTAAGCCTGTTGAATCCCCAGGCGCTCTTTCTCTAGCAGCGCTGCTTGCTCTAGAGCAAACCCCAGTTGGCTAGCAACCTGGCGCATCAAGTTAATGTCCAACGCGGTCCACACCCGGGGAGCCGTACACTGATGGGCCACAAACAGCCCTTTGAGCTGGTCATTGACCAAAATCGGCGCGACTAGATTAGCCTGCACACCCAAGGGTTTGAGCTGATTCAAGTGGCACTCTGTCAAACCAGCCTGTTGAATATTGTCCGTAGCCTGCACAGCCCCGCTTTTGTACTTGTCAATGTAGCCCTTGGCAAAGCAAGGATCGTTAATTTCAATCCCCAAAGCCGGCGGAAACTTATAGTCAACCGATTCGGCTACAATTTTACCTGACCATTGGGGGTCAAACATGTAAACTAGGGCGCGATCGCTAGCTAGGGCTTCACGGGTTTGTTGAACCGTCACTTGCAGGATGCTTGCTTCATCGAGCGCTTGCCGCATCTGGGAAACAATGGCCGCTTGCTGGCGTTCGCGCAGCGCCGTATCCCTTTGCAGTTTCAAGGAGGCCGCTTGACTGAGGGCGTAGCCAATTTGAGTCGAGAGTTGCTGAACCAGATCCAGTTCATTGGGCTGCCAATGGCGAGGTCCCGAACATTGGTGGGCACAGATTAGCCCAACTAGCTCTTCGTTGACCAAAATAGGAGCAACGATGTTGGCTTTAACCTCTAGCCGCTCCAGAATTTCGCAGTGACAGCGAGTGAGGTCTGCCGTTTCCAGGTTCTCTACCATGGTGACTTGACCCCTCTTGTATCGAGCCACCGAATCGGGCATCAGGGGATCATGAATGGTTTGACCTAAGGCTCTAGCCCAATTACCGCGCACTGACTCAGCCGTAATTTCGCCACTCTTAAAATCAGGACTGAAGCGGTAAATCACGGTGCGGTCAACATTCAGCACTTGACGCATTCCCTCAACCGACGTGCGCAGAATGGTGTCAAAATCTAAGGTTTGCCGAATGTTTGAGGTTGTTTCTGCCACCAACTGATTATTGCTGACAGTCTCAGATTGCGCCGTTTGCAGCAGCTGCATCTGCGCTACAAGTTGGTTAATCGCATTGCCCACCAAGGCAAATTCATCATTGCCTTGCACCACCAAGCGGCTGTCTAGTTTGCCCGCAGAAACCTGTTGCAGCATCTGGGTGGTCTTTAGCAGCGATCGCGTTGCTCGGTTGGCCAACAATGCCGCTATCGTACCCGCCAGCACCACGGCTAGCCCACCCCCAATTAAAAATTGCAGCAGCAGCGCTTGCTGCGAGGCAAAGGCATTACTGGTATCGGTTTTGGCTACAACTCCCCACTTCAAGTCGGGCAAGCCTTCCCGTGGCAATATCGGCGCATAGCTGACCAAGCTGGGTTGCTGGCTCAGCGGATCTTTAATCACGGCTGTGCTGCCCGTTGCCCGAGACCACTCTAGTTGAGGGAAGTCGGTGCGCGCCAACTGACCCAGGGACTCGACTGGTTCAGCAATAAAAAACTTACCCGTGGCATCAAACACTTGATACTGATCGGTTTGATTTCCAGAGGCTTGCAGTCGCGACTCTAGAACACTGACAGGAAGACTGGCTCGCACAACTCCAATCACCGTTTGAGAATTAGCCCGCCGCACTGGAGCCAGCAAATAAATTTTAGCGGTGCCATCAGAACCCTGAATCGGTTGGGTAACGACGGGTTCTTTAGCTTGTAATGCTTGCTGAAACGATTGATTATTTTTTTGGTTGGGTAGTGAGCCTTGTCCCGTTTGTAAAATAGGGCCGCCATTCACATTGAAAACAGCAATGTTGTCGTAGACCTGATAGGTTGCCAGCAGCTGTTTGAGCATTGTTTGCTGGGCAGCAACGCTGGTGCCTCCTGGCAACGGCGAATTGGTCAACATCGGCAAGCTAGATAAGGCTTGAATGTCGTTGCGGCGTTCGGCCATAAATTGAGCTAAACCGGACGCTATCCCTTGGGTACTTTGCTGGGAAGACTCAGAAATCTGCTGAGTGAGTGATTGACTGGCATTGGCATAGATCATGCCGCCGGTGGCAAGCAGAGGCAGGGTAGCAAGTGCGATCGCAGACAGCGTGGTTTTAGAGAAAACGCTCGGCGGTTTATCAGTTGTGGGGCCAGCTGAATCTACAGCTGCTCTCCCCGCGAGAGTCTCAACGGGTAATGTGATCTCACCAGCGTAGCGGTTGGCAGATACCGTAGGGTCTGAGCGGTCGTGATTGTCAAAATTTTTGGCACCATCAATCCGAGTCACCATAAAGCAAGTCCTTTCAGGGAATAGGGTGAAAAGAAAAATAAAGCAGTTAGCTGTCGTTAACTCAAGGCGTTAGATCAACTGAATTGAAGCGTCAAGTCGCCATAGAGGGGGATCTATAGTCTGTCTATATATTGGCTAGACGCCGTCAGTGAATAAATCGGTAATCAGTCGGCCTCTGGCCGAAGCAGCCTACTCACCGTGCAACATTGGCGAGTGGGCGATCGCTAGAGCATCTAAAATCAGCACAACCCCTTGAGGCTGCACCCAACACCCTTGCAAATAAGGCAAGAGTGCCTGAGAGACTTGGCCAGGTGTAGACTGAACTGCATCAGATGGAATCCAGGTAATTTCTTCAACCTGCTGTATGGCCAAACCCAGAGGGATATTGCCCACCTGCACGACCACCACACTGTGCTGCTGGACATTGGATTGAAGGGCACCCAAGCCCAGCATCCGAGCCAAGTCAATTACCCACAATACACGGCTCCGTCGGTTCGTTAATCCCAATAAACACGCTGGCTTATTCGGCATGGGGGTCAGTCGGCGAATGGGTAAGACCATCACTTCTTGAACGTGGTGCATGACCAAAGCCGCAAACGATTGAGAGCCAACTTGAACTTTCAGATAGGGTTCCCCGAGCGTCTTTTGGCTGTGGCCAGAATGTGGTGCTAATGCAGATGAATTCATAGGGTTACCCGACTGTAATTGACTTGACAACCTTCAGCAGTTCTTCGCGAGTAAATGGCTTGGTGATATAGGCGTCAGCGCCCTGGCGCATAGCCCACAGGCGATCAATTTCTTGATTCTTAGACGTGCAGATAATAATAGGCACCTGTCCGGTTATCGGATGTTTTTTAAGACTGCGGCAGAGTTCAAACCCGCTCATACCGGGCATCACCACATCCGTAATAATCACATCTGGCTTTTGTTCAATTATCTTAGCCAATGCCTCTTTAGCGCTGACGGCACTGATCACAGAATAACCACTCTCCTGTAGGTAGTAGCTGATTAACTTCATTTCAGAAGGGGTATCATCTACGACCAAAATGGTCGTCATTAGCGTGATGCTCATTGTTTAGTTTCCTCAGACTAAGACTATAAATTCTCTATCATGGAAAGGCAGGCTGCATGGCTCCACAATTTAGCGGCACAGTTACGGCTAAATTATTTTTTCAAGCTGTTGGCAATGATGACTTGGTTTGCTTAACCAGTTTCAAGCACTAACTCAGATGCTTGAAGACTGTCTTCAACAAATCTGACTGGGTAAATGGCTTAGTCAGATAGCTTGATGCCCCTGCGAGTTTTGCTTTTGCCCGATCGATGAACCCTGTATTACCCGTGACCATAACTACGGGCACAGCCTTGAAACTAGGATGCCGTCGCAGCAAAGAGCATAGCTCATAGCCGTCTAAGTTGGGCATCGTCACATCTAGCAAAATCAGATCAGGTTTACTTCGCACGATTTGCATCAGCGCTTTGACCGGATCGCTGATCATGACAACCGAAAAAATAGAGTCATCCAAAAAAGCGTCGATTGATTTTAGAACTGTTTGGCTATCGTCAATGCAGACAACAGTGTAGTTCTGCTTAGAGAGGTTGACCGAGCTAGGCGGGGTAGATGATGCGTTAAAGGGCTTAACTGGGGGCGTAGATTCAGCGGCAGGCGTGAACGTATTCGGGAATGATCGCCTCCGCTCCGGCTGGGTCGGGTTAAAGTTTGTAGTCGCTGGGGGTGGACTGCTGCGTTCCTGGGGCTGCCGCTGCTGTAAACGCTGCTGACAAGATTCTACTAGATGACGCAAGTCAATCCGGCAGAATGTATGCCATTGATCAAACCGCTCTTTTTCAAGCAGTTCGTAGCTCCCATTCTTGATCAGCAAAAACCCTTCAATCACCTCCTTGGCGATCGCATCAATTAGATTAGGCGTCTGCTCAGCGGCAAGATACTGTTGCTCAATCAACCAGGAAATAGCCTGATAATCAGATGTAAATTCATACTGATAGGTGGGATTGTTCTCAAATAGCAGTCGCAGCTGCACTCTTACAGCGCTAACTAAACTAGGCAGCTGACGGCTAATTTGATTTAAATGGCGATCTAGCCGTGCAAACGGATCAATCGAGTTAGAAGCATAGACCAGATCGCCATCCTCTAAGTAAATTGACCAAGTTGTAGAATCGTCTACAACCCTTAAACAGCCGGTGGCTTTACGGCTTTTGAGCTGAGCCAACAGGTTAAGCGGATATAGCCGTTGGGGGAACCGATAGCTCGCGACCGAAGTAGTATTCATTGTCATCTACTTGACTCAAATCTCAACTGTTTACAATGCTCACAAATGGCTCGCGGCGACATTGCTTTAAGCGATCGC
>CASBQX010000135.1 GCA_949127925.1 Synechococcales cyanobacterium PMM_0002 | reverse complement strand
TTTACCGAAAAACGAGCTAAAGCCCCTGGCTTCAGACATGGGGATGTAAGCGGTCGCGGGCTTTAGCCGCCTAGAAACGATTGTGCGGCTTCAGCCGCAGTGATAAAATAGACATAGCGATTAAGAACAACCATCTACGTGTTGAAGCATCCTAGTACGGAGCAATCCCGGCAACGGACATATCCGACTTGATTCGGAATAGTTAAAGGGCAAATAATGGCAGGATGTTGAGCGTACCTAACTGGCGTTGTGGTGGACTCAGAAAGCAAAAAACAAAACGTAAGCCCGATTGCTATGCCTCTCGTACTGGCAGTAGTTTTGAGGGTCTAGAGGGATACTTGAACGTCCCGCTGTCGCCTCATTTGGTGGGCAGGAATCCCCGTCGCTTTAGCGCTGGGGAGGTTCAACAAGCTATTGAACCTGGATCTAATTTGTGCTCCTAATGGGTGGAAGCGAGAGGGTATGCTCGAGATGTTCTCTACTTTCCACCCTAATTTTTTGCATTATTTTTTGTATTGCCGACTGTTGGGATGACGTTGTTTTTCCATGCTACAGCTGACTAACTGCATTGTTTTGCATGGCTCAGATCTAGAACCTCATTGGTGCGATCGCTTCCAATTTAAGGGTGATACGATTCACGAGATTGCATTGGGTGCGCCCTGTGAGGCCATTGACCATGGAGCCTTGGTGGTGATTCCAGGGCTACATAACAGCCACACCCACATGGGTGATTCGTGTTTGCCCGACGGGGCTACGGGGATGACGCTGGAGGAAGGGTTCTTTCGTCCAGATGGCTACAAATATCGAGAATTGGCCAAGCAGTCTCCGGAGGAGCACT
Organism: Synechococcales cyanobacterium PMM_0002; assembly: GCA_949127925.1. Lineage (GTDB taxonomy): Bacteria > Cyanobacteriota > Cyanobacteriia > Elainellales > Elainellaceae > CASBQJ01. Next base: position 12,417 of record CASBQX010000135.1, on the reverse strand, counting down.
TGAGCCATATGGTGGCGCACCTCAACTACATGTCGCGCACGGGTACCATCGGCCATGTAGACTTCCGGGAGCAGGGCGTGTATGGCAGCCAATTATTGCGGCAAGCTTCGATCGAAACGGGAGTGCGATCGCTGATCCTAGGGCAGTTTAATCAATTACCCTTTAGTCCCAATCAGTTGCAGCGCAATCAAGACGGGCTAACGGCTGATGCCTTGGTGGAGCTGGAGGCTGTGCTAGCGATCGCCGATGGGTTTTCGGAGAGCACCATGAACGACCTGACAGACGCGGCCTGGAGCCAAATTCGCCAAGTTACCGAGGCGCATAGTAAGCTGCGGGCGGTGCACTGCCTAGAAAACTCAGGCTATCGCACCACGAGCATGGACATTACAGGTCGAGGCGATTTGGCACGGGCGCTGGAGCTATTCGATCCCCACCTGGTGATTCATGCCACCGTGGCGAACGATGCGGAAATTGCCCAGCTGGGGCAAAACCGGGTCAACGTAGCGCTCAACCCGCGAGCCAACGCTAACTTGGGGCTGCCCCTGCCACCGATCGCCAAACTGCTCGACAGTGGCGCAAACTTATTGCTAGGCACCGACAACGGTTTACTCAACAGTCCTAACCTATTGGCAGAGCTAGATTTTACTTACAAAGTGGCCAAGAGCCAGTTTGGCGATGCTCAACGACCTCACCCGAAAGATATCCTTAAAATGGTGACCAGTAACATGCGCCAGTTCTTGGGCGGCGATACCTATGGCTACTTGGAGGTAGGACTACCCGCTGATTTTGTTGTGCTAGATTTTTCTAAGCCCCATCTCCGTGCCAGTCGCCACCTGCTGGCGTCGATTGTGACCCGCGTGACTCCCGCCAATGTGCTCGCAACGGTGCGCCAAGGGCGGATTTTGTACCAAAGCTATGGGTTCGCCATGCATTTGGAGATTGCCTGAGGGGGGTAGGCACTATTGAGTCGAGTTGGCAGCACTAAGGTTGAGCACAATGAAAAGCCAGCAAGAATTTTCAAAATCTGCCCTGTATCGGATTTTGGATGCCAATTTGGATCGGGCGCGCGAAGGATTGCGAGTGATTGAAGAATGGTGCCGATTTGGGCTAAATGATGCTCAGTCGTCAGCGATGTGCAAAGACCTGCGGCAAGAGTTGGCGCACTGGCATCGCCCTGAGTATCGGGCGGCACGGGATACACCGGGTGACCTGGGGACGCGCCTGACTCACGCGCAAGAAGAGCAGCGGCAGAGCATTACGGCGGTGCTGCAAGCAAATTTCTGTCGGATTCAAGAAGCGCTGCGGGTATTAGAAGAATATGGCAAAATCGACAGTCCTGAGATGGCGGCGGCGTGTAAGCAAATGCGCTACCGGGTCTATGGGCTGGAAAGCACGCTGACGGGCAATCAGCGCCACCAAACGCTAGAGCGATCGCTCCTCTATCTGGTCACTTCCGCCAGCGATCGCCTACTGCCTGCGGTAGAAGCGGCGCTGCAAGGGGGGGTAACCCTGGTGCAATATCGCGACAAAATAGCCGATGACCTGGTGCGGCTGCATATGGCGGAGAAACTATGTCACCTCTGCCACTGCTACGACGCTCTGTTTTTGGTCAACGATCGCGTTGACCTAGCGTTGGCAGTAGATGCCGACGGCGTACACCTGGGGCAACAAGACCTGCCGATTGCCTGGGCGCGTCAGCTACTAGGCTCACAGCGAATTATCGGTTGCTCCACCACCAACCCAGAGGAAATGCAGCGCGCCATTCAAGCAGGAGCAGACTATATCGGGGTTGGGCCTGTCTACGAAACGCCGACTAAGGCGGGCAAAGCAGCGGCGGGGCTGGACTATGTGCGTCATGCGGCTGTCCATGCTCCACTGCCGTGGTTTGCGATCGGCGGGATCAATGGCGACAACGTCCACGATGTGCTTCAGGCGGGGGCAGAGCGAGTGGCGATTGTGCGGGCAATTATGGACGCCGATCAGCCGCTGCTGGCAACGCAGTATTTTGTGGCGCAGCTAGCGCGAAAAGTGCCGCTCAATGGAGCTGCCCCCAGCCGTGAGATCGGCAAATAGTGGTCGGCAAATACTGGTCGGCAAATAGTGGGATGATGCAAAAGCAGTCTTGCAGTGGGTTGAGCTGAAGCTATTTTGAAGCATGGACGCGGGTGGGTTTCGAGAGCGGTGTTTGGTCTAATTTGCCTAGGGGCGATCGCCCTCTGCTTATTCGTTCCCCGCCCTGCCCTTGCGGCCATTGCCCAGCCTGAGCAGATGCCGCTAACATTAGACCTACTGCAACAGCGGCTGAAAAAACCCAGTCAAGTGGAAGGCGTTCCGGTCGTCGATTTACGCCGCTTAGTGATTGATCTGCGCCCCGAAAACGCAGCCTTTCGTTTGCAGTTCTATCGATTACTCCAGGCGACATTGCAGCGATCGCCCACGCCCCTAGGACTCGACTTAAGCTATTCCCTGATTCAAGGTGATCTGGCAATTAGCGAGATTGGGCTGCGGGCACCGCTCTATGGCGACGGCCTGTTGCCCCTGTTTACCGATGCAGAACAGGCTCAGCTGCGGCGCGATCGCCGCCGTCTGACTCAACTCAGCCAACTATCGCGCTCGTTGCTCACCCCCGCTGCACCGCCCAGTTTGCAAATTACGGTACTGCGAGGCCCCCTGAAGCTGACCCAGACACGGTTTGAAGGGTTTGCCAATTTTGCCAATACCTTCTTCTTGAGTAGCCTAGATGCGATCGGAGCCACGTTTGTGCAGGCTGCCGATTGGTCGGAAACCCGGTTTATTCAGCCCATTAGCTTTGCTGACACCGTGTTTCGGCAAGATGCCCGTTTTCGCAGCGCCTTATTTTTTGATCGAGCTGGGTTCAACCAAGCGCGGTTTCAGGGCAAAGTAAATTTTCAAAGCAGTGAATTCCAGGCGACGGCCAACTTTAGCCGAGCGGTGTTTCAGCAGTCGGCCAATTTTAGCCGAGTGCAGTGGCAGGGCAATGCCGACTTTGCCCAAACCCAGTGGCAAGCGCTGTCGTCCTTTAACCAGGGGCAGTTCTCCCAGGCACTATTTCTCTCAGAAGCGGTGCTGGAGCAGCCGATTACCTTTCGCGAGGCGCAGTTTACGCTGCCGGTAAACCTGCGGGGCGCAATGATTCAAGATCAGGCTGATTTTGGCGATGCCCGGTTTGGGCGCGGGGCTTACCTAAACGTGGCGGGGCTACAGTTCAACCCCGATCAGGCCAAGATTTTGGGCAATCCGGGGCAGATCGGGCGGGTAATTTCGGTGCCAGCGTTGCAGGGCAATGAAACCCTGTTGCGGAATTTGGTGCGCAATTTTCGTTCGCTAGAGCAGATCCCCGATGCCAATCAGGTGGGCTATTTGACGCAGCGCTTGCGCCTGCGACAGCTCCAGCGGATGCTGGTGGGGGTGAATCTAAACACCGCTTCGCCCACGCGGCTGGTGCAGGTTGGATTTTCGGCAAAACAGGCCGAAACAATTGCCGCCACCCGCGTTCAGCAGCCCTTTCGTAGTCCCACAGATTTACTCAAACTGGAGAGCCTCGATTTAGCCACCTATGTAAAAGTGCGCGATCGCGTTTTAGCCACCGATCGCCGCTCAGTTACAGGGCGATTGGGCTACGCGCTCAACTGGTTTAGCCTCAGTTTGCTGCTGCTGCTAACCCACTACGGCACCAATTCCTGGCTGACGCTGGGGGTGGGAATGGTGGCGATCGCCTATTTTGCCGTCGTATTTTGGCTAGTCGATCGGTTCCGGCGGCTCCATCCCCAGCCGATTGTGCCCACCTGGAGCGAAACGCTGTGGATTAGCGGTGGGGCGGGAGGACTGGCGATCGCCGGACTGGTGGCCATTTTCCGAGTATCAGAACATCCGTGGCTCACCCTCGCCTGTTTAGGGGTGGTCACCGTTCCGGTTCCGGCGGTGCTGTTGCTCCTGATTTACCAGCGCGGTCGCTTCCACGACAGAATGGACGTCAGCTACTTTGTGGAAGAAGGCAGCTTGCGTCAACTCCGGATTTTGATTGGCCGCTTGCCCACCATTCCGCGCTACCCCCTGTTCCGCGAACGCTACGCCCCCCTGCTGTGGAATCGCCGCTGGAACTGGCTAAATTATCTAGATTTTAGCTTCAATAACCTGCTGCGCTTTGGTTTCAACGATATCCGCCTGCGCGACGAGCATGTCCCTGGGCTGCTGACGTCGCTAGTGTGGTATCAGTGGACGGTGGGCTTGCTCTACACGGCTCTGCTGCTGTGGACCCTATCGCGCACGATTCCGGGGCTAAACCTGCTGATTTATTTCAAGTGACGTTAAATGGATCTGTTTGACCAACAGCGCCAGCAGTTGACCGCTGCCGAAGCGCCGCTAGCGGCACGGATGCGACCTCGGACGCTGGATGAATTCATTGGCCAAGATCACATTGTGGGGCCAGGGCGACTGCTGCGGCGCGCAATTCAGGCCGATCAGCTATCGTCGCTAATTTTTTATGGGCCGCCGGGAACTGGCAAGACCACGCTGGCACAGGTGATTGCCAATACCACCCGTGCCCTGTTTATTTCAATTAATGCGGTGCTGGCCGGGGTGAAGGAGATTCGAGACGCGATCGCCACTGCCCAGTCTCAGCGAGGGATGCACGGCCAGCGCACCATTTTGTTTGTGGATGAAGTGCATCGATTCAACAAAGCCCAGCAGGATGCGCTGCTGCCCTGGGTGGAAAACGGCACGGTGATCTTAATTGGGGCGACGACGGAGAATCCTTACTTTGAAGTCAACAAGGCGCTAGTCAGCCGCTCACGGATTTTTCAACTCAAATCCTTAGGGGATCACGATCTAGAATGCGTGATCACTCAGGCATTACAAGATGGCGATCGCGGCTATGGCACCCTGCCAGTCCAGCTTGATCTTGCCGCTCGCGCTCACCTGGTCAATGTCTGCAACGGCGATGCTCGTGCCCTGCTCAACGCCCTGGAACTGGCGGTTGAAACGACGCCCCCTCAGGCCGACGGCGTGATTCACATTAGCCTCGACGTGGCCGAAGAATCGATCCAACAACGCGCTGTGCTCTATGACAAAGAAGGCGATGCCCATTTTGATACGATTAGCGCCTTGATCAAAAGCCTGCGGGGATCAGACCCAGATGCGGCGATGTACTGGCTAGCGCGGATGGTCTATGCCGGAGAAGATCCGCGCTTTATTTTCCGACGGATGCTCATTTTGGCAGGTGAAGATGTGGGCATGGCCGATCCCCAGGCGATCGCGGTGGTGCATGCCTGTGCTCAGACCTTTGACCGCGTAGGCATGCCAGAAGGACGCTACCCATTGGTGCAGGCGGCGCTATATCTGGCGAACTGCCCCAAATCTAACAGTGTGATGGGCTTTTTTGATGCCCTGGCAGCGGTCGAGCAAGAGCGCGAAGCCGATGTCCCGCTGCACCTGCGCGATCCCAGCCGCGACAAGCATAGTTTTGGCCATGGTGCAGGATACCTCTACCCCCATGCCTACCGCGATCATTGGGTGGAGCAGCAGTACTTGCCCCATAGCTTGCAGGGACAGGTATTTTACCAACCCTCTGGCCAGGGCTACGAGGGCGCGATTCAGCAGAACGTGGCTCGTAAGCGCGAAGCCCAACTAGCAGCGCTGGTCGAGGGCATTGGGGTGGCGCTGCCCGAAGTGCTGACCTTTAGCCCTCCCAATGCAGGTATGGATCGATGGCTACAGCGGACACTCAGCCAGACGGGGGAACGGTTGGCGGCTGTGCGCGATCGCCTGTTTACCCTAGCGCCACCGCAGCGCCACCACCTGGTGCTGGACTTAAATGCCAGCAGCGGGTTGCTCACCTGGGAAGCCATTCGTCGAGTGCCCGAGGGAGCCGTGTATGCCTGTGTGGACAACGCTCAAGCGGCGACTGCTCTGCAAGAACAGGCGGCGGCGTTGCCCGAACTCAACCGCCCGCTGATTGTGCAAACATCGTTGCTAGACCTACCCCAGCGGCTGCGGGCCGACGATGCCACTCTGCGGTTCGATCGGATTTTTGGGCGCAATATTTTCGGGCAGGGGCTGCAAGCATTCCCGGATCAAATTCAGATCGGGTTGCGGGCAGTGGTGGAGCTATTGCAGCCAGATGGGCTGATGGTGCTAGCAGAAGCGATGCCAAAATATACCCAGCGCCTGTATCAACTGATTGCACCCGAACGGCTGGGGGTAAAGCTGCACCGGAAATTAGCCAAAGCCGAAGAATCGATCTATACCCATGCCGATCAGCCGATGCTGACGTGGGACATAGAGGATTTGAACGCCCAGTTTAAGGATGTAGGCACCAACCTGGCGCTTCAGCTTGAACACACGCAAACCGATCTGCGGATTACGCCCGCTCTGCTCGATCGCTGGTTCAGCCCCGGTGGCGATACGCGCTCCGCGCAGGCAAACCAACGCCCCAGCTACCTCGATCACTTGCAAAACTCCCTGACCGCGCCAGAGATTGCCAAGGTACGAGACGCCGCTTTTACTGTGCTTCAGCATCAAACGGTGCCGTGGCAGGGGGCGATCGCCTTCATCCGCATCCAGCCGTCAAATTGAGCAGAGGGCTTGAGCAAATTCTCCGTGAAACTACTCAAATGCCGCTGGGCTGTACCTTTCCCCCTCTAGGGTAGATCCGGCTCAATATTAAAATCTGGCAGAAATTAATTTTGGGCACCACTCAGATTTCTGAAGAGCACGGGTCATTTTCTCAGAATCGTTTTTGGTTTCTAGACGATAAAGTTCCACTTGATCGCCGATCTAGAGTGGGTGCTCCGCATGAATTTGCTGTGAATTGAGTCAAAGCCGGGATCGGGCGAACTGCTTTGTGAACGATTTGTTAACAAATGTAACAGTTAACCTGTTTGATTAAAAAGTGTTGCAGGTCTGTAAATCAGTTGCTAACGTCAGAGCAAGCAGGTTGACTTAGAGTCAATGATTACGATGGAAGGAGACATATCATCCATGAATTGCGTTAATGCAAACTCTGTGACCACTCGTCACAGGTCAGCGCTATTTGGTTGCCAATGGCTAGGTTGAGTTGTCTATCTTCCCTGTTAAAAACTAGAGGTTCGCTTTAGCAGCCTTTACGGTGATTTGATGATTTAGGTTCGGTTCTCTTTGTCCCGCTCGTGTAGTGATCCAAACCTGACTGATCTTTTTTTACTGATTTTTTACGCTTTTCTACATTGGTGTTGGCACAGTGCTCCAGTGCGGCTTCAATGTTGCCCCAATGATTCTTGCCCGCTTGTATTGCCCGCATGATGGCTTGGACTTTGGTTTTAGAGCCTTGATTGATTGGTGTTGTTAGCCTTGCCACATCTCCCAGCTAGGGTGTTTGGCTCCCTGCTCGCTGGAACGGCTAGTCAGTTCCCCCTGTGTCAATCTCATGTTTCTGCTGTTGGATGAACTAATGTTCCTGCTATGACGCTGATCATTCATCTGGTCATTGCCTACTGATGAATTGAGCCGTCCAATAGCGGACTTTGTTCGGTTCTGTGATTTATTTATTGGTTAATTGATCGATTGGTTTATTTATCTGCTGCACTTGCATCTGCTGCACATGGTTTTGTTGCGCAGTCAGCCTAATTTGCGATCGCCAAAGTTTGCAAATCGGTTTGATCAAAGCAGCATAGCCCAAAAAATAGAGGGTTTCAAAGTTATGGACGTACAAGGAAAAACAGCTCTGGTAACCGGAGCTTCTCGCGGCATTGGTCGGGCGATCGCCATTGAACTAGCCCGCCATGGTGTCACCCGGCTGATCCTCATTGCCCGCAATCGGCAACGGCTAGAAGAGGTGGCCAGTGAGGTGGAATTGTTGGACTGCAACGCGATTGTGGTGCCGCTTGATTTGACCCAGCCCGCCGATGTCAGTGTGGCGATCGCCCAAGTCTGGCGCAATTATGGCCCCATCCATCTGCTGGTCAATTGTGCCGGGGTGGCGCACCAAAGCCCGTTTTTACAATCTCGCCTGCCGCAGGTAGAGCAAGAAATTGCCGTCAATTTAATTGGCATGTACAGCATCACCCGCATGGTGGCTCGCCGCATGGTGTCGCAGCGCGAAGGCCGCATTGTCAATGTCTCCAGTCTGATGGGAAAGGTAGCCGCGCCCACGATGGCCACCTATTCAGCCACCAAGTTTGCCATTCTAGGGTTCACCCAAGCCCTGCGGAGTGAGCTAGCTCCCCACAATGTGCAGGTGACAGCACTGCTGCCCACCTTGACCGACACAGACATGGTAAAAGAGCTGGATTGGTTCCAAGGAATTATGCCGATGACGCCGCAGCAGGTGGCAAAAACTTTCATGCGGGGGCTGCGGACAGAAGCTCCAGAAATCTTGGTCGGGTGGCAAAGTCACCTGGCAGCATGGGTTAATCGTGCCGCTCCCTGGCTAGTCGAAAAGATCGTCTATTGGTCTGCCCCACCACCACGACCCGCTGCTTCGAGATTGCATCGTCGCGATCCTCATGCCCCTGTTTCCTCGTCGGCCCTGTAGAAACAACATATGCTCCACTGTGCAGTTTAAAATCCAGGTGCCTGGGTTTAAGCTGCACAGTGCGTGATCTCAGCCAATCTCACCGCTAGTCAAGGGGGCTTGGCAGTTGTCTGGCTAGTATAAAGACGGCGCAAGTTTGGCTACTGTAGTGCGGGCATCTTGCCCGCGCAGGCTGGAAGCCTGCACTACGAACGGTAGGCAGGTTTACGCCTCAGACTACTAGACTGGCTGGGAACTTTTCTGAGGGAATCGGGTCTTAAAGAAATGCGGTCTGATTCATTGAACATTGTTGATGGGCGGTTGATAAAAGGATGATGCAATTTAAGTGGTTTCGGACTAAACTTTTCCTGACAAGCGCCTTGGCGGTGGCTATCCTGCCGATTGGGACAGGCTTGGCGGTGGCGGTGCGGCCATCTGCTCCGGCTCAGCAGAGGGCGATCGCCCCACTCAATACCCCACTCAATACCCCACTCAATGCCCCACTCAATGCCCAACCCAATATGGTTGCTCAGGTGCAGCCCAGTCCCCCCACGAATCAGAGCCGCTTTGATGCCGAGCTTTTGCAATTGACCAACGAAGAACGACGCAAAGCAGGGGTTCCAGCGCTGCAACTCTCGCCCCAGTTAGACCAAGCTGCCCAGGGTCATGCAGAAGACATGGTTCGCAATAATTTCTTTAGCCATACCGGGTCAAATGGTTCTACCTTAGTGACCAGGGTAGAGGCAGCCGGATACGCCTACTCTTTTGCAGGCGAAAACATTGCTGCTGGTGGAGCCACACCGGCTCAAACTATCCAGCAGTGGATGAACAGCCCCGGTCATCGCCAGAACCTGCTGAGTCGCAACTTCACCCAAATTGGGTTTGGCTACGTCAGTGCGCCTTCTACCGCCTATGGACACTACTGGGTACAGGTATTTGGCACGCCAACTCGCCGCTAATCAATCTGTTAAACCCCAGCTTGAGACGCGTATAGTTTACATTTCTGTCATCATTTAGCCTGTTGCAGTACCGCTTCCGTATTTTGAATGGCCTTGACGGCGTAGCTATCTGCCGGACGGACTTGGGCTGCACGCTTAAAGTTGATTAGCGCGGTTTGATAGTCCTTTTGCTCGAAGGCCGCATAGCCAACCAGCATTGATTGGCGGTAATCGTAGGATTGATTGGGGCTAGCAGCGGCAGGTGCCGTACTGGTAGCGGCAGGCGGCGCAGGCGGCAATGGAGGGATGGGAGGAGCCGCCTGGATCGGAGTTGAGTCAACATCTGTCGGCATTGCCGCTTCATTGGGAAATTGGACTGACCCAGTTAAGTCTGGTGGGCTGATGCTAATGGAAGCAGGTGTCATCCGTCCTCCCAGAACAGTGCCGAGGACAGCTAGTCCTGCCCCTAACAGGCTGAGGAGGAAAGACTTTTTTACAGCTGGGTTGCCCCATTTTTTGATCACAAACACCAATGAGGCAAATGGCACGAGTAGGTATAGGACTCCCCACAAGGTACTGTCTTGAAAGGCTAAAACTAGACCCCAAATTCCTCCAATCAACGACAGCAGGAAACCCAGTAGAATCAAAATTAATTCGATCGCCATCAACGTCTCCTGCCTTTAAAAGATTTAGGTGAAAGCTTTGGGTCGAACTCAACGCTACATAATTTTACTTGTATAAATATTTTACTTGTATAAATCTTGACTCACAGCAATTTTGCCCAGATCGCGATCGCCTGCCTACGCTCCTTTAAACCCTGCAATAAAACTCAACCTTGTAGCGTCCTGATACAGCAGGTTGTTGCCACAAATCGCTATTGTTTAAGCAATCAGCCGTTTGGCAGTAGTGCAACCTTTAGAGCCGGGGCTAGCTGCTCTACCTGTTGAGTTCTGTATGAGGATTTTATGGAAAAGCTAATTCATTATCCGATGGTGATTGGAGCCGAGCTGGTTGCGACTGGCAGCGAAGATCTGATTGACCCTGCCAGCGGCACCGCATTTGCGACCGTGGCCTCGGGCAGCAAAGCAGATGTAGAAAGTGCGGTTGCCGCCGCCAAAGCCGCTCAACTTGGCTGGGCGGCGCTGTCCTATGGCGAACGCTGTGCGGCCATGATGAAATTTGCCGATGCGCTGGAGGCCAAATCAGAAGAGCTGGCGCACCTGGAAAGTAAGAATGCTGGAAAGGCGCTAAAGCTGACGGTGAACAGTGATATTCCGTTCTCGATCGACAATATTCGCTATTTTGCGGGTGTGGCGCGCCGTCAAGAAGGTGCGGCGGCTGGCGAATATGTGGGCGGCTATACCAGTATGCTGCGGCGCGAACCGATTGGGGTGGTGGGTGCGATTACGCCCTGGAACTACCCGCTGATGATGGCAGTTTGGAAAATTGCTCCGGCGATCGCCGCTGGCAATGCCGTTGTGCTCAAACCTGCGCCCAATACCCCGGCCACTACGATTGAACTGGCCAAAATCGCCCTAGAATCGGGGCTACCTGCCGGGTTAATCAACATTGTCACAGGCGGCGCAGAAGTGGGTGAAGCCCTCTGCACCCATCCCGATATTGGCATGATTAGCTTCACAGGCAGCACCCGCACGGGCAGGCGAATCGCCGAACTGGCTAGCCCGATGATTAAACGCGTCACCTTAGAACTGGGTGGCAAAGCTCCCTTTGTGGTCTTCGCCGATGCCGATATTGAAGCTGCTGCCCAAGGTGCCGTAGTCGGTGTCTACGTCAACTCGGGTCAAGATTGCACCGCCGCCACCCGGATCTATGTCCAAGATGACGTCTATGACCAGTTTCTAGCGCGTTTTACCGAACTGTCGAAACAGGTCAAAGTTGGCGACCCGTTTGCCGACGGTACCGACATTGGGCCGCTCTCTAGCCAAGCACATTGGCATAAAGTCAAAGGCTATGTGGAAGAAGCCAAAGAGCAGGGAATCGAAGTGATTACCTGTGGCACGGTTCCGGCTGAGGGGTTCTACTTCCCCGTCACGATTTTGGTCGATCCACCCCAAACGGCAAACTGCGTCCAAGAAGAAATTTTTGGCCCCGTCGCCGTGGTGAAACGCTTTTCTACCGAAGCAGAAGCGGTGATGCTAGCCAATGACACGCCCTATGGATTGGCCGGAAGCTGCTGGACGCTGAATGTGCAGCGCGCCATGCGGATGGCAAAAGCCATGCAGTGCGGCACGGTGTGGATTAATGATCACTTGGCGATCGGGAGCGAAATGCCCCACGGTGGCTTCAAGCAAAGCGGCATTGGCAAAGATCTGTCGCACTATGCGCTCGAAGAATATACCGTGGTCAAACATGTGTTGATTGACATCACGGGCGATCAGCGCAAGGGCTGGCATTTCACCACCTTTGGCGATGCGTAGGCATCCATGAGGTTTGAATTGCCAGGGTTGAGTTGTCAGGTAGGCGGTCAACTCAACACTCACAATTCAGAACTTGTTTAATTCTGACTGCTAGGGCGATCGCTCCACATTGGCTGCGATCGCCTTAATTATTGTGGCTATGGCGGCAATCGGGGAAAGACGGAGGAGGGCGATCGCCATTCTGTAGAGTGGATTAACCAAACCTCATGCGCCCTTTGGCGACGCTTATCATTGACCTAAAAACCACCCCATAATGGAGTCATTAGGCCGAAAACTCCGCCATGATTGCTTTACGCGGCCTACCAGGCCGCAGACCGGATCAATCTAGATAGCGTCGGGGTTGAGTTTCCGATCGCTCTACTCTATGAGGATGTTTCCCTAGAAGGCTGAACGGGCAAAGGCTTGTTTCTTCCGTGGAGCAGACATCTTGTCTGCTCAAGCTGGACGGGCAAGATGCCCATCCCACAATGCTTCCAAGCAAGTTGCACATCGCGTGGTTTAATCATTTTCATTTGCGATCGCCATGACCGAT
>CASBQX010000134.1 GCA_949127925.1 Synechococcales cyanobacterium PMM_0002 | reverse complement strand
CTCTAATTTATCTCTAGAGCGGGTTGACTATAGCTTGTTAACAGAGCGCTGGCAATGCAATCGAAGTCCTTAAAAGTTCTGTTTACAAATCAAGCTAAAACAATGGAGGAGGCGATCGCCGACCTGGCGACGCGGTTTCTGCGGGTGACCAAGACGGGCTGTCGGGTGGTGACTCAGCCAACTGAATATCCGCTGCTCGGCTTTTGTACAGCGTTGGTAGAAGACTGGCAAAATGGCAAGCAAGCCTATCAACCGGGCACGCTGACGCTAGTGTTTAGCAGCGGCGAGGTAGACGCTGAGACCGATCTGCTGATTTACAAACCAAACCAGGGCGATCGCTTTCTCTATACCCGGCGTCTGCCCCATGCTTCAGCCCCCATATCCCCACAGTTGCCGCTTGACTTGCCGCTAGGGCAAGGTTTTCCGCCTGCGCCCACCGACCTCAGCCACCACATTGCCACCATCCGCGAAACCCTGACGCAGCTTACCGAAAACCAGCGCGCCATCGAAAGCCGCTTGCAGCAGCTATTGGCAACTCCGACAGCGGGTACTGCAACCCCGCCCGCTCCAGCTAGAGCGACTGGCCTATCAATGCAGCAACTGCAAGCCACTCTCGCCGAACACAGCGCTAATTTTGCCAAAATCTTGGCTAACCAGCTTGCCAGTAGCGCCCTTCACTTTAGCGATCGCCTCGACCAAATTCAGGCGCAGCTCAACCAACTGGCCGAGCAGCTAACCGACGAGTTGCCGCCGCCCCAGCTCGAAGCGGACTGGCTCGCCCGCGTCCAAGAAACCTGGGGTACGGTAGGCGACTATGAACAATATAGCGCCAGCCACCGCGAAGCCAATGCCGAAACGCCGCTGTTCCACACGCCAGATTGGGTGGCACTCTGCGAACTCGACTGGGTCAGAAAACTGCATCCTACCCTGGCATTGCTGCACAGTTTGATTCATGACGAGGATGGGATTGGCTACGTGGGTGCCGATGTGCTGCAACAGTTTGGCTGCCATGTGGACAGCCGCACGGGCGATCGCTACTACATCTATCAACTGGGTGGCTTCAGCGCCTACGATGCGCTCTGGCAAACCGCCAACTATCCAGAATCGTCATGGCTACCGATCTTGCAACAGCTATGTAAAAAAACGGCTCGGTTCCATGATGTATTTCAACTGTTTGGCTGGGAAAAAGACGCGATCGCATCTTTAGAAAGCGTGGTCGAACGCACCCGCCGCGAACAGCGAGCCGGACAGCACTCTGCCTACAACACCCAGCAGGCATCACCGGGAAATGCGATCGCCGACCATCTAGCCATGCTCAATATTGGTCCCCTCACCCCCATTAACCTAGAACTAATCAAACGCGCCTACCGCCAAGCGATGAAAATGGCACATCCCGACACGGGCGGCAGCAAGGAACATGCCCAGCGAGTGAATGAAGCCTACGAAGCGGTGCTACGCCACTATTTTCCCAATGCGCTGTAAACGTCACCGTTAAGCTGGATATAGTGTAGTAGCTATGATCGACTTACTTGAACATGCAATCAATGCAGAGATGTTTTTGGAGCTTAATTTATTAATATATGCTAACTTCAACCCACCTCTTATTTTCTAAATTCAAAGCTCAAGAATTTGAACAGATTTGTCAGTTATTATGTTCTGTATTTGATACAACTCCAGCAGAATTGGAGAAACTGTACCAAGATATTGACAGTACCTTTGATCAGCCAGGTTGGCCTCTGCATTTTACCAGCAGGGACTTTTTTGTGTCCGCCAGTGATGTTTTTCGATCCGTTTATCAAAAATCTCCTGTCATCGCTGTAGATTTGCCGAGCCTGATGGAATTAGATGATGAGCGAACTGACAAGCCGACCATCGCTATCATTGGTCAAGATTCCAAAAATAACGGTGACCATGAACAATTGGTAGTGGGCACCCCTTATGGTTTACACCACAAAGGTTCTCGTGAAAGGTTGAAGCGGACAAAGCTATATTTTGAAATGATTCAGGTTTTACTCGAATTAGGGTATCGAGTTTATCTAACAGATCTACTGAAAATATGGGTTTGTAATCCAGAACGGCGTTATGTTGGCATTGGCCTGCCAGAGGCGGATCGGCAAAGATTCCTAAACCTGATTAAGCCAGAACTAGCTGTCGTGCAACCGTTGGCTGTAGTAACTTGGGGGAAAGTAGCTGGTAATGCGGTAGAACAGTTGCAGTTGGGCATCAAGCATCTAAATTTTATTCATCCGAGCGGCGCGGCTGGTGGGGCTTGGAAAAAGTTAATAGGAGAGTCCCCAACCGATGCAAACAAGCTAGCTTACTGGCGCAAAAAAATTGTCCAAGAGTTGGGAAAGTAGGTTGAGGACTCAATTGATTGAGCAATCCGACCGACAGCAGGGTGTGGCGACCTTGTTATTGAGTGCAGCGGCAGATTTTGCCAGAGAATCGAAAGCCATCCGAATCACTTTGGCAACGCAAATTTCTAATATTGGTGCTCAATCTCTTTATGAGTCGCTTGGATATTGCAAGGATGAGGAGCTTTATCACTATTTGTTTCGAGTGTGAAGGAGGAGAGCAAACAAATGCAAATTGAAATCAAGATTGATGACTTATCTGGTTTTGAGATCGCTGATTTTCTTGACGAACATATTCAGGATATGAAGGCGGTTTTTCCACCAGAAAGTAAGCATGCGCTGGATTTGGAAGGTTTGAGAACACCAGAAATTACGTTCTGGACGGTTTGGGATGAATCGACATTGATCGGTTGCGGAGCATTGAAAACATTAGATGCAGAGCATGCTGAAGTGAAATCGATGCGAGCGGCTGCGTCGTATAGGGGAAAAGGGGTTGCTTCAATGCTGCTACAGCACATGATCCATGAAGCAACGCAACAGCGCTATCGGCGCTTAAGTTTAGAAACTGGTTCGATGCCATTTTTTGAACCAGCGCGCACCCTCTACAAAAAGTTTGGATTTGAATGCTGCGCACCTTTTTCTTCATATAAAGCAGATCCAAATAGCATATTTATGACCAAAGAATTGTGACCTAACCCGATGTGCAACGTTTCCGAACCGCCCACTCTACGAGAAGCAAGCTACACCCATTTTTTTGTATTGTGGTTCACTTGCGCGGCCTGTGGCAGATTGTTACTGTAAATGCGCGATCGCACATTGCTCAGTTCGCCATCATTTTGCCCGGTGCCACAAATCGATCGCACTAATCGGTTGACTGTACTAGCTATATGCGCTTTAATCTTTCCATGCCACATGTGCGGATGGCCGTCCTCCAGCATGTGGCTGATCGCCCGAAAATTTAGTCAACGCTACCGGACGTAGCAACCAACAGCGTCCGGTAGCTAACCCCCAACGACTGTTCTTGCCAGTCTGGCGGCTGAGGTAATTGTACGACAATCTCCTCTAGCCACCCCAGCTTGCCATGCCCGCAGGTCTAGGGTGGCTAAGTTTTTGGGTTTTCCTGACCCTTACTACCCCGGAAAACCCAAATGATTCACTCATTTCTCTCCACCGATGCCAGTCCTGCATCCAGTTTACCCGTGGCAATTATCGATACGCCGCACCCCTATCCAACGCCACCCATCCCCGAACCCACCCCACTGCGTCACCTACTGATCGGCACCCCCGACGTCGTGCAACACACTATCCACCGCCTGCATAACCTCCGCTATGCCGAAGCAAATTTCTGGAGTCCGGCCATTACCCTGTCCGATTCCCAACTGATCGTTCCGCTTAACCCCCATGAAATTATGCGGATTTTGGTGCGATCGCTTCGAGTGATTGGCTAGAGATCTCGGCTGTGACGTTTGCGATCGCCATTGTTACATCGGCAGACTCGATTGTTTGGCGATCGCGTCACACACCCGGTCTAGCAACTTCCTGAGACGGGCAGGTTCCATAGTTCAACTCCACAACACCAATATCAAATACGGCTTTAATAATACATACGTACTGAAAACAAAATGGAAGATATCTGGATCGTTGCTGCCTATTTATCCCTAAGAAGGCTATTATGCAGATTATTAGCTGCCCATCTACTTTTGTAGGTGTGATTAGGCGGCGGGTATTCTCTCTATCTACCCTGCACGGAGATATAGGCAGATTGAATCTGTCCAATAATATTGTTAGCCTGCTGAGTTACCTGTGTGGTTGTGTTCACAGATTGTCATATAAGAACCAAGTTGTGCCTATTATCGGTTATTGGATCGAAAGCCTTGATGATGATCGGTTTCTGGCACCGCAAGAAATTGCGGGAAAATTGTCATCAGATATTATCGAACAGTTAGTAACTTACCTTCGTAATGGGAAACTGTATGCACAATATCGTGGATTATCGTGGTGTAGATTTGTTCATGGATGTTCTGAGCAAAATACGGGAGGTTCAGAATTAACGGATGGTTACCGGATATGGCCAGAAGGTTTGGTTCATTATGTGGGCATGCATAGAGTTTTGCTTCCGGCGGAGTTTTTAGCAGATGTTCTCAATAAATCAGAGATAAACGGCAAAAATATTGAGCCAGATCCGGATCTTGGTTTTTGGATTAAGTGGTGTAGACGAAATCAAGACCCAGACTTTAGAAGTCAGCTTATGAGTGCACGGAAAATGCCTCAGATCTCTGCACAAGATTCACATGCTACTTTAGTCAGGGAAATTGAGGATCTACAACATAAATATGGCTTGTCTGAGCAACTCTGTCTCTCTGAAGGATGTAGAGAAAGAGCCTTGCAAAGTCAGGAAGTTTGTGTGAGACACTTTCTAGGCGACGAGCGTTGGGAAAGAGGCTGGCGACCGAAATCAAATTTTCACTCGTTTTTGTGTAATTTTGGATCAAGTACGATTTCAGATCAAGCAGTACCGCAAAAGACAATTGTGGAGAATGAACTGCCACGCTGAGCAGGCTAACAACGCCCATGCACACCGACCGCTGAGAGCCGTCCGGTTGTGACACAGACATTATTTGCGGCGGGTGATGGGCAACGCTAGCCCTCCTCCTTGAGCCGAGTTTATAGTTCACTACCGATGGATTGTGGGTGGCAAAGTGTTGCTGAGCGGAGATGGGGTGAGTGGGGCGATCGTTAGCTTATTGGTTGGCATTTGGATTTGAACTAGGGCAAGATTTTTAGTGAGAAGGTGTTG
>CASBQX010000133.1 GCA_949127925.1 Synechococcales cyanobacterium PMM_0002 | reverse complement strand
CTGGGAAGTTGGTTGAGGGAGATAGAGTCGGTTGCGCTAGAGTAGCGTCGGGAACTGGAGCCGCCTCAAGAGTCTGCGTTGGCTCGGGTGCAGCGGTTGGCAGCGGCTCAGCTTGGGCAACGACAGCAGATGCTCCAGTGGTTGCTTCTGAGGTAGCGCTGGGCTGCTGATCTGGCTGGGCGGCTGCCACCTGAGCGGCGGCTGTCCTCTGGGGCGATCGCTCCATTGCTGGTAAGGTCGATGAGGCTGTCAACCGCTCGGGAGGGGCTATAGGGTCAAATGTTGCTTCGAGCTGAGCAGTTTCAAACTTATGGGCTTCAGGCGTAGAGCCAGCGCTGGAGAGGTTGCCCTCATCGGCTGTAACTTGCGCGGCCTTGACAGCAGCAGACTGCGCACTGGCAGTACCCATACCATTCAGGGCAACAGTAACCCCAATACTAACAGCGAAAAGAGGATGAAGCGATCGCATGGCAGATTGTAGAACCTGAAGAGAACCTGGAATAGAGCAGTTAAAAAAAGCAACTTTAAGCAGAATAATTGCTGGCAGCAACTTTGGTAAATAGTTCAGTTGGGTGATATGGAACTGGTGCCACCGTTCCAACCGGATTATTCGTGCCGAACAGACACAGATCAGGATAATCAGCCGCTGGGTTTAGCAGTTTTCCGTTGTTAAAAAATGGACAGGCGGCAAAAAAATTTGATGTCACGAGAAAATTAGGGTTTTTCCAACCCTTACAAAAGATAGCACTAAGGATCGCAGACCAATAAGCGTCAGAGAGTTTTTTATGAAAGGGCAGCACAACTAACCCTTTCACAAAAAATGATTTTAGTTAAAGGGCGAATTCTTGAAACTCTGCCTGTCCATAGAGCATGTTGCGATCCACTGCTGACAGCGTTTGACGCACAGCGCGATCGGACTGCAAACATTGGCAAACCAAATCAGCTACGTCTTCCCGGTGAATGCTGCCTGCGATCGCTGGATCGGCTGTGAGCAAAGCATTACCCGTTGCTGGCTCCGATTTTAGCCCACCCGGCCTGATGATGGTATATGGCAGGCCGCTGGCGATGAGATAGTCTTCTGCCTGTGCCTTCTCTACTAGCACCGCTCCCAGCGTTTGGAGCACCTGAGGCGGCAGCGCCACGGCACTGTCCCCGCTGCCAATGGAAGACACCAAGATAAACCGCTGCACTGCTGCTTGCAGGGCGGCGTCAATCAAATGTTTGTTGCCCAAAAAATCGGCGCGCTGCTCCCCCTGGGGTGCTCCGCCAATGGTGCTAATAACGGCTTGCACGGGTGCTGCCAGCATGGCGCGTGCTACATCGTCTGGGTTGAGCGCATCGCCAATGGCCACCGTGATCCCCATGGCTTCTAGCTCAGCGCGCGCAGTTTCGCTACGCAGCAGGGCTTTGACGGGAATGCCTTGCTCACTCAACTGCTGGGCGATCGCCCGCCCCACGCCCCGACTGGCACCTGCCAAAAAAACATACGGTTGTCCGGTCATAGTTTGCTGTTCTGTAGATGATAATTAAGGTCGGCAGTTCCTATATAAGTATGATGCTGATGAGGATGCCGCTGAAGCATCGGCCAGATTTAACTTCACAGATTCAATCCAGTTTCAACTGTAGGACAAGGAAAACCAGCTCATGGGCATGTCTATTGAGGTGACAAATGACAACTTTACGGCTGAGGTGGTACAGAGATCCTACGACAAGCCCGTGCTGGTAGACTTTTTTGCTCAGTGGTGTGGCCCTTGTCAGCTGCTCAAGCCCCTGCTAGAAAAACTAGCGCAGGAATACGATTTTGTCTTGGCCAAGATCGATATTGACCAAAATCCAGAGCTAGCGAAAACCTATGGGGTAGAGGGAGTGCCCGATGTCCGCTTTGTGGTGGATGGGGCGATCGCCAATGGCTTTGTCGGCATGTTGCCAGAGCCACAAGTGCGCGACCTGCTAACCCAGCTCAATTTGAAGTCGCCGTTGGAAGACGGTCTAGATGCGGTTCGTGCTGCTAGATCCAGCGGCGACCTGGCTCTAGCCAAGCGGCTATTTGGTGAACTGATCCAAACCCACCCCGAAGATCGGCGGCTGATTTTGGCAGCTGCTCAGTTTTTGGTCAGCCAAAATAGCTTAGAGTCGGCTGAAAAGCTGCTGTCGATCATTCAGGAGCCAGAAAAACCGTATTTCCAAATGGCGCAGGCCGTGCGGGGGTTGATTCAATTTACGCGGGAACTGGCGACGCTGCCAGACTCGGATTCGGAGGCAGGCAGTTTGGATTGGCAGTATGCCCAAGCGGTGCGGGCAACCTTAGCGGAAGACTATGAGATAGCGCTGCAAAGCTTTTTGGCCATTGTCGGGCGCGATCGCAAATATCGCCAAGATGGTGCCCGCAAAGCCATGATTACCGTATTTGATCTACTCGGTGACGATGATTCTCTGACTAAGGATTATCGTAAAAAGCTGATGCAAACGATGTACTAGACAAGGATGCACCTGCTTTGATCCATTCTCTATTTGATCGGGCATTTGATCGGGCCGCGATTGCCACTCCCGGTTGGCAGGGACTCCTCCAGCTCGAATTTACCCAGCAGCAGACGCGGACGTCTCTCAGCCGCAGCCAGATGCAGGCACCCTTGAAGGTGCAGCGCCCGTTTTACCCAGAGGGGGAAGGCGTCTGTCATGTGGTGATGCTAAATACGGCGGGCGGCGTGGTAGGGGGCGATCGCCTCTCCACTGCTGTTCACCTACAGCCAGCCACCCACGCCCTGTTAACCACCGCCACTGCCGGGAAAATCTACCGCAGCAATGGCAAAGCGGTGCAGCAAACTACTCATATCCACGTAGAGGCAGGGGCTTGCTTAGAGTGGCTGCCGCAAGAAACGATCATCTTTGACCAGGCAGACTATCGGCAAACCATGCGGGTTGATCTGGGCGAAAATGCGCTCTGGCTAGGGTGGGATATTACCCGCTTAGGCCGCACGGCGCGAGGCGAAAAATTCTTGAGCGGCAGCTGGCGATCGCACACCGAAATCTGGCAAGGCGATCGCCTGCTGTGGGTCGATCCGCAGTGGGTAGAGGGCGGCTCCGCCATGCTCACCAGTGCCCATGGGCTAGCAGGGTGCCCGGTCGTCGGCAGTTTTGCGATTGTGGGGCGATCGCTCTCCGCCGCCTGGGTAGAGCAAGCGCGATCGCTCTGGACGGCAAGCCAGGTGGCCATTCCACCAGCCCCATCCTCAGAACTAGAGCCAACCACATCTGCCGATCCCCTGTTCAACGTCACGTCCTTATCTCAAACAGGTGTGACCCGATTAATCAGCGGCGTGCTGTGTCGGTATCGGGGCAGCTCTACCCTAGAGGCGCGCCGTTGGTTTACCCAAGTGTGGCACTTGCTGCGCCCCGAACTGCTTCAGCGTCCCGGCTGTAACCCGCGCGTTTGGTAGCCTCAGCTCTCATGCTGGGGTTGGAGCCAGAGGTAAGCGCTGAGCCGTCAACAGCATTTCGGTAAATTGTGCTGCCGAGACGGGGCGGCTGAACAAATTCCCTTGAGCAGCATAGCAGCCGAGTTGCCGCAGCAAGACCAGCTGCTCTTTGGTTTCTACCCCCTCGGCTACAACTTTTAGGTTCAGGCTTTGGCCGATCGCGATCATGGCTTTGACTAGCGAAACCGCGTTGCGATTGGTGGTAATCGGCTGAATCAGGGAGCGGTCAATCTTGATGCTCTCTAGCGGCAGCTGCTGGAGCTGAGATAGAGACGAATGGCCAGTGCCGAAATTGTCTAGATTAATGCGGATTCCTTGGTGCCTAAACTGTTCTAGGGTGGTGAGGCTGGCGTCGTAGTGTTCCATCACCGTCGCCTCATTTACTTCCAACACCAATACATTGGGATCTAGCCCTGTTTGCTGCGTAATTCGGGCGATCGTCTCTGCTAAATGGGGCTGTTTGAATTGGCAGCTCGACAGATTAACCGCCATCTTGAGCGGCGGTCGATTTGGAGTTTGCCACGCATGAGCCTGCGCACAGGCTGTCTGCAAAATCCACTCGCCAATTTCTATAATCCAACCGGTCTTTTCGGCGATCGAGAGAAACCGTAAGGGATAGATGATCCCCATCTCTGGATGATGCCAGCGCAGCAGCGCTTCCGCTTCGATCATGCGTCCGGTAATTAGATTCACTTCAGGCTGATAGACCAGCTGAAACTCGTTTTGACTGAGCGCCGATTTTAGCTGCTGGGTGAGCTGCTCCTGTTGGGCAAAGAGGGAGTCGATTTCGAGACTGTAGAACTGATAGCCGTTACTATCTGGACGCGCTGCGTGCCGCAAGGCGATCTTCGCGTGGCTCATAAGCTCAGCGGGTGTCGTCCCATTGTCTGGATAGAGGGCTATGCCGATGCGGGCTTGGATCATCCAGGTCTGATCGTCTACGGTGCAAGGGACTGTTGATAGCCGAAGCATCTGCTGCGCTAGGGTCACAGCGTCCTGCTGCTGAGTCATATCATGAACAATCAGGCCAAATTCAGTGCCATCTAGCCGCGCTAGCGTATAGGTTTGGCCATATTCTTGGTTGATCCGTGCTGCCAACGATTGGCACAGCGTATCGATAACCGAGTGGTTGCTGTCGTCAAGAGGCTTTAGGGTCTGTGCCTTCAGGTAAATCACGGCCAGTGGGCTACTCAGGGCGCTAGCTTGCTCCAGCGCTACCTGTAGCCGCTGCTGAAACAAAATGCGATTTGGTAGGTTCGTCAGCGGATCGCGATAGGCAATTTGGGTGAGGTTTTCGGCAGCGCTTTTCATCGCCTCAATGTAAGGCCGGGTAAAGCTGGCGCGCTTATTTAACCGAGCTGCGATCGCCTCCGTCAACTCTGCTCGGGTGCAGGGTTTCGTCAAATAGTCATCGGCTCCTAGCACCATCCCTTGGCGAAAATCTTTCGAGTCTACCTTGCCGGTTAAAAAAATAAAAGGAATACAATCAGTCGCCGAAGACAGCTGTAATTGCTGCAACACTTCATAGCCACTCAGATCCGGCATCATGACATCACAAAGAATTAGATCTGGCTGGCAATTTTGAGCTAGCTTCAGTCCTGAACAGCCATCCGAGGCAGTAAGGGTTCGATAGTTTGCTGATTGCAAAATGCCCACGATGGCGATGCACATGGTTTTGTCATCTTCAATCACAAGGATGGTGTTCATAAACTCCGCTAATTTTTCAGCTAATTCTTCAGCTAGTTCTTCAAAAGAATGACAATAACCGTTTGAGTTCTCTGGCGCATCCATCAGTATTCACAAAACGCGGACGGTTTTAACATTCATCGCTAGATCGCTGGATAAAAAATAAAAACAAAACCAGTCCCAACCAACTCTGCGCCTGCTCCCGTTCACAGGTTGCGGTAGAGTCAATGAAGAGCAAGATTGAGCAGTACGTCTGACCTAAATGACCCACTCGCCTGCATCCACTGACGCAAATCCGTTGGGCGACCTACCGGAACGGTTGGTCAAACACGCCGTGCGCTATGCCGATCATCGCGCGGCAAACCGAGAAGATTTGACGCCCATGATGCGGCACTATGCCGACTTAAAGGATGAGTATCCCCATGCGCTGCTGTTGTACCGGGTGGGCGACTTTTTTGAGACGTTTTTTCAAGATGCGATCGCCGTCGCACGAGAGTTAGAGCTTGTCTTAACCAGCAAAGAGGCAGGCAAGGAAATTGGGCGAGTGCCGCTGGCAGGCATTCCCCATCACGCCTTAGAGCGCTATTGCACCCTGCTGGTAGATCGCGGCTTTGCGATCGCCATTTGCGACCAAACTGAAGACGCCGCTGATGTCCAAGGGCGACTGGTGCAGCGCGCCGTCACGCGGGTGATTACCCCCGGCACTGTGCTCGAAGACGGGATGCTGAATGCCCGTCGCAACAACTATTTGGCGGCGGTGGTGCTAGCTGGGAGCCACTGGGGGTTGGCGATCGCTGATGTCTCCACGGGCGAGTTCCTCACGACCCAGGCCAGCGAATTAGAGCAGTTGACCCAAGAGCTGCTGCGGCTGCAACCGTCGGAAGTGCTCGTC
This sequence comes from Synechococcales cyanobacterium PMM_0002, assembly GCA_949127925.1. GTDB lineage: Bacteria > Cyanobacteriota > Cyanobacteriia > Elainellales > Elainellaceae > CASBQJ01. The sequence goes on along the minus strand of CASBQX010000133.1, from coordinate 11,989 downwards.
CCCACCAACGCGCCTGATCTAGGCGGGCTGCTGCGTCCTGGCGAAACATCTAGCCAGCTACCCGCGTGTTTTCCCTCTCAGTTTTGCTACACTTTGCGCTCCCAAACGCCCTTTATTCAGGCAGAAGCGCGGCAGCGACTGCGCGAACGATTTCGGGTGCGATCGCTAGAAGGCATGGGCTGTGAGCACCTCCCTCTCGCGGTTCGAGCGGCTGGTGGCCTGCTGGAATATCTGGAGGAAACGTCAGAGCGGGGCGGGCAGGCCACCAATCGGATTGCTACCGATCCGCACAGCCAATCGCAGCACATTCCCCTACAGCCACTCTGCACCTATACCCTGAGCGATTACCTGGTGATTGACCACCAGACGCGCCGCAATCTAGAGATTACCCAAACCGCCCGCGACGGCACCTTTCACGGCTCATTGCTGTGGGCGCTCGACAAAACCGTCACGGCCATGGGCGGTCGGGCGATGCGGCGCTGGCTGCTGCAACCGCTGCTGGAGATTGACAAAATTGCCGCCCGCCAAGACACCATTCAAGAGCTGCTAGATAACGGCAACCTGCGCCAGATGCTCCAGCAGTTGTTGAAGCAAATCTACGACCTGGAGCGCCTGACTGGACGGGCCGGGTCGGGCACTGCCAACGCCCGCGATTTAGTGGCTCTGGCCGATTCTTTGGCCAGACTTCCTGATCTAGCCCGGTTAGTCTCCTCCGCGCACTCCGCCCACCTCACCGCTCTGCAAACCGTTCCCCCCGACCTAGACCAACTGGGGCAGACGCTCAAAGCTCACTTGGTAGACACGCCGCCGCCCTACTTAACCGAGGGCAACCTGATTCGAGCTGGGATCAACCTGCAACTCGACGAGCTGCGGCAGCAAATTGAGTCTAACCAGCAGTGGATTGCCCAGCTCGAAGTTGAAGAACGGCAGCGTACGGGCATCTCTAGTCTCAAAGTGGGCTACACCAAGGCATTTGGCTACTACATCAGCATTTCGCGGGCCAAGTCGAGTGAGCAGATCCCCAGCGGCTACATCCGCAGGCAAACGCTGACCAATGAGGAACGCTATATCACGGGCGAACTCAAGGAAAAAGAATCGGCGATCTTCAGCGCCCGCGATGCCGTCAACAAGCTGGAATACGACATTTTTACAGCCCTGCGCACTTCTGTCAGCGAGTATGCCGAGCCAATTCGCCAGATTGCCGGGGCGATCGCCGCCGTGGATGTCCTCTGCGCCCTGGCCGAAGTTGCCGTCTACCAAAACTACTGCCGACCGCAGATCTGTGCCAGTCGAGAGATTCAGATTAGTGACGGGCGACACCCCGTCGTTGAACAGTCGCTACCCGCTGGGTTTTTTGTGCCCAATTCTGCCGAACTAGGCGGCCAGCGGCACGGGCAATGGCCTGCTCCAAGTGCTGATCCAAGTGCTGCCCTAAGTGCTGCCCCAAGTGCTGCCCTAACTGCCGCCCCCAACCCACCCGATTTGGTGATTCTCACTGGGCCAAACGCCAGCGGGAAAAGCTGCTATTTGCGCCAGGTAGGTTTGGTGCAGCTAATGGCGCAGGTGGGCAGTTTTGTCCCCGCTGCTGCTGCCAAGCTAGGAGTGTGCGATCGCATCTTCACCCGCGTGGGAGCGGTAGACGACTTGGCTACCGGGCAATCGACTTTCATGGTGGAAATGAACGAAACCGCCAACATTCTCAACCACGCCACGCCCAAATCGCTGGTATTGCTCGACGAAATTGGGCGCGGTACCGCCACCTTCGACGGCCTTTCAATTGCCTGGGCTGTGGCCGAGCACCTGGCTACCGATATCTGCGCCCGCACCATTTTTGCCACTCACTACCACGAACTCAACGAGCTAGCGTCCATCTTGCCCAACGTGGCCAACTATCAGGTGGTCGTCAAAGAACTGCCCGATCAAATTATCTTTTTGCACCAGGTGCGTCCCGGCGGTGCTGACAAATCTTACGGAATTGAGGCCGGACGGCTAGCGGGCTTACCCGCGTCGGTGATCCAACGCGCTAAGCAGGTAATGGGACAAATTGAAAAGCACTCCCACATTGCCGTTGGGCTGCGCCAGGGGAGTGATGCCCGCCCCGAAAAAAATGGCACAACCAAACGATTATCCGAGGCCAAAGCCACCGATCAGTTGGATATTTTTAGTGTCTAGCGTTCAATTTTTAGCGTTTAGCTGAGCGCTGCGGCAGCGGATTTCACTACCAAAAGGCAGACGCGATCGCCCCCTGCTTTGATTAATCTAGAGACTCATCCTCTATCTATCTGGTTAATCTCGATGACATCTCCCAACCCGTCTGGCTCGTTTGGTCATGCTTGCAGTGACGCGATCGCGGCTGCCGTCGGCGCGGTTTCCACTGCCGGAGAAACTGTGGGCAAAACCGTTGCCCCTACTGTCCTCGGCTGGGTAGAGCGCAGCACCGAAACCGTGGGTAAGATTGTCACCCCGATTGCCGAAAACCCGTTGGTCAAATACGCTACACAGGTGCCAGGGGTGAAGTGGATTTTGGCCGCACTGGGGCAGGTGAGCATTGTCGAAGTCGAGCAAGACGTGGCCAAACTGCGACAGCAATATCCGCTCGATACGGCTGAACAACTGGCACAGCGAGTTATTGCCGATGTGGCCTTCAAGGCGGCTGGCATTGGGCTAGCAACCAACGTTGCTCCTCCGTTTGCCCTAGCCCTGTTTGGCTTTGAAGTCGCTGCGATCAACGCCCTACAAGCCGAAATGCTCTATCGGATTGCGGCCATCTACGGCTTTCCACTCAACGACCCCACTCGTCGCGGAGAAGCGATCGCCATTTGGGGGCTGTCGATGGGTGGTTCTAGTGTGATCAAAGCAGGGCTGAGCATTGTGGAACTGATTCCACTAGTTGGGACTGCCATTGGCATTAGCAGCGACGCAGCGTTGCTTTATGCCTTGGGCTATGTCGCCTGTCGGTTTTACAAAAACAAGCAGGCCAGTGGAGTTCAAGGATTAGGGCAGTTTGAGGCTTAGGGACGTTCAAGGATTAGGGCAAAATGTCTAGATCCAGATCCCTAAATTTAAAGTCGGCATTGGCAGTTTTTAGTCAATTTGTCGGCAAACAACTGCAACAAAGGCTAGAATCGGGTTGCTAATATAGGGCTGTGGTGAGATCAAGACCTCACCCGTAAAAACTAACGCACCCACAAGCAGAATACAGGTCGGTACGGCCATCGTTGAGCCTGAGGCTTGGCTGACCCTATGCCCGAGGTATTCCTGTTTGGTTTGGGTTGGAATGTATAAACTAGTTAGTTGAGGTTGGACGATGTATTTGTTGCAAAGGGATGGCGATGACTCAAAGACGTAAGACCTTTTTCACTCCACATAGCACAACCAATCGTTGCTCCCTCATCTTGGGGCTAAGCTTAGTTGGAGGAATGGGCATTCTCGGCGACACTATTGCCTTTGCCCAACCTGCGCCGATTTCCCAGTCGGGAGCATCTGCTAATGCTGGAGATTTAGGAGTTTCGCCTACTCCAGAGCCTGTTCGTCCGACGGCAGCATCCCAGCAGCCAACGCCCCGGCGATCGCAGGCCGCGTCCACAACCCTGCCTCAAGCCGAACGGCCTATCTCTTCAACCGCTGCACCTGCTACGGCTAGCGAACCGGAGCGATTCCCACCCGAGTCATCGCCCCGATCGCCTTCTAGGTCTGTGGCCGAGCCGTCAACCCCCTCTCAGGCAGAGGGCAATAGAGTGCCGTCTCCGACTGTGACCTTGCCCCAGCCAACCGCCTCGACTCAACCCAATCTCAATGATCTTTATATAGACCCCACCGACTATCGCGTGGGGGCAACACGCCAGCCTGGAGTTGTATTGTCAGAACGCTCTACGGGTTGCGAAGTCATGCTTCAACCCGGCCAAAACTTGCCTAATGGCGTTTGCGTTGGGGGCGACGGTCAAATTGACGCTAGCGGATCTGCTGCGGCTGGTATTAGCGGCCAGGGGAATGGCGTCAACATTGGCCCTTTACGCTTGAGTTCACGCGGCGTCAGCATTAACCCCCAGTCGGTTCAAGATTTCTACAATCGCACCCTGCGGCCCATGGCAATGGCCGGAAACGGCAACGCTAGACTAATGTTTCCGCTAACCATTCCCGCCGCCATTACTTCAGCCTTTGGGTGGCGGATTCATCCGATTTCGGGTGTGGGTCGTTTCCACGCAGGGACTGATATAGGCGCTCCAACCGGAACTCCTGTGGTTGCTGCTTATTCTGGCCGAGTCGATACGGCTCGGTTCATGGGCGGCTATGGCTTAACGGTGGTGCTGATGCATAACAATGGCACCGAACAATCTCTCTATGGGCACCTCTCCGAAATTTTTGTGCAGCCCGGTCAGCAAGTGCAGCAAGGTGAGGTCATTGGCCGTGTCGGCAGCACAGGCTATTCTACAGGGCCTCACCTTCACTTTGAATTTCGCGAACTCACCCCCCAAGGCTGGGTTGCCCTAAATCCAGGTATGGTGCTAGAAACTGCACTAGCACGGTTTGCCAATCCGTTTCAGGTAGCCCAGGCTACGCCCGCCTCGGATAACGGGTTGCCTAGCATAGCCGTAAAGGGGCTAGAAGACTTTGGCAAGCTCGCCAGTGACGCCAAGCCCACGGCTACTCTAAGCTCTGTGGCTATCCCCCAACCCGCTGAAAAGTAAGCCAGCCAGTTAAAATCTCCTGCAAAAATATCCATAAAATATCTATGCAGGCTGCCGCCTAATTTAGAATTCAGAATAAATCGGCTGTGAGGAGACTCACTATCGCTTCAGGAACTTCTAGGTGGGGCAATACGCCTGCATCAGGGACAAGATGGAATGCCTTAATCGCGGTTGGGTTCAATCTGGCCAGTTTTTTCCCGGTCGGGAGGGTGCTAAACCGGGCTTTTTCGCCCCACACTACAACAGTAGGAACGGTTAGTTGAGGGATATATCGCGCCAGGTCAAAACACAAATCCCCCCGCAGAGAAGCAAGAGCCGCATAGTCGGCGTTAAGCTGCTGCGCCGAGCATAAAAAAGCGCTCACCATTTCAGGCGTGACGCGGCCAGGATTAGCAAATAAAAACTGTTGCAGGACACTGCGAACCGCCAGTTCATTGGCCGCGCCCAGGCGATAGATCAGCTGATCTAGTCTGGGTAGTCGGGCAAGTTGGGCGCTAATCCCCTGGCGATAGTCCACGCCAAAATCGCTGTAGCCAGATGGGCAAATGAGAATTAATTGACGAAATAACTCAGGTCGCTGAACCGCCAGCCGCACTAGTAATCCAGCTGTCAAAGAGGATGCAAAAACAGCAGCAGGAGGCGAGCCTAGGGCTTCAATCAGCTCAGCAATTAGGGTCAGATAATCGGCGGCGCGATAGTCTTTAGCCAGATGAGTGGATTGTCCCCAGCCAATCAGATCGGGAGCCACAATGCGAAAATCTGCGGCAAAGGCTGGGTAAAGCTTTGACCATTCGTAGGCAGAAGAACCGCCCCCCAAGCTGTGCAGAAACAGCAGCGTGGGACGGGTAGAAGTCGCGATCGCCTGGTTGCACCAAGGGGAGGCCACAGCCGTATAGTAAGCAACGACGCCTAATGAGGTGGCGATCGCCCGTTGTCCAAAGCCCGGTGGCTGAAATTGCAGCATAGGAGGTTAGTTTGGCCTGACGACTAATCTACCCAACCGATTTCGTCGTCGCTGAGAGAGGTAGACGGTGGTGCGGGAAGCACAGGATGATCGAACATTCGGTGTAGCTCAATTTGCGATCGCTGAGAGGCAGTATGCCCAGGATGAACAGTGCTTGCGCCACTGGGCTGGGCTGGGGGAGTGGCAGTCGGTTTTGCCGTCTGAGGACTTTTTGTTGCCACAAAAGTTTGAGGTGCCGCCTGGGCATGCGGCAAAGCTTTAGCAGCCGTTTCTAGCTTAGAATTTAGATCCGAAAGCTGCACAATGACCCGTTTTGCCTCAGCCAACTCTGTTTTAGCCTGTTTGGTCTGCTCTTGATCCGTTTGCAGCTGCTGTACCAATGTCCGTTGCTCAGCCAAATCAGATTCCAATGCATCAATCTTACGTTGGAGCACGCCTGCACTTACCTGGGCATCGTCTAGTGCTGCTTTTAGCCCGCTGATCGTGTCATTTAGCTGAGCTGTATCTGCAATAGGCGCTGCTTCCACGGGGGCTTCAACCGAGCTAGCTTTTGGCTTTCTAGGTTGAGCCGTAGATGCGGTCTTGGCAGCAGCTGAGTTTGCCACCGCAGGCTGGCTGGGCTTTGCTGTATTTTCTGAACCCGTTTGTGACTCTGGCATTTTGTTTGCCTCTTCCCGCAATACATCTGACAGTTGTTTTCGTGTAGCCATTAGTTTCTCCAATCTCGCTGAATTTCTTCTGCCACACGGCGATAATCCGCCTCGGCTTCTCGTGCATTTTTGCCTCGATACTGAAGCACCGCCATGCCATCTAGGGCAGCCCGCTCATGGGCCTTGTAGGCGCGAACAAACGCATTACAGGCAGGAATACCTAATTCCATTAAGGTATTTTGAGCGTCTAGCGCTTCTCCTAAGCTGCGCGGATCAACTCGCGTCAGTAAGACTCGGTAGGCTGTGCCCGAGGGCATCACCGCTGTTTTTACCGTCTCAATCAGAACCGCTAAATCCATTGGAGCGGGAGGAGTCGGTAACACTAAGTAATCTGCGGCGGGAACCAAGGTCTTGAGGGTATTTGATCCTAAGGCAGGTGGGGTATCGACGACTACTAGAGTATAGTTCTTGACCCGGCCTAAGTCTCTGAGTAATGCGGGATTTGTCTCCTGCACCAAGTCGAATCCCATCGTCTTTTGGCTACGTTCAAACCACCAGGTGGCAGACTGTTGAGGATCGGCATCGACTAACAGCACTTGGTTATGGTCTGCGAAGCTAGCAGCCAGATTGATGGCAGTAGTAGTTTTTCCCACTCCTCCTTTGCCATTGAGGACGACCAAAACTTTTGTAGTATGAGACGATAATTTCACAAATAGAGCGCCTTGAGAAATGCCGCTTCTGCGCTGAATATACCGCTTAACGGCGTAAAGTGCAGCTAGGATGAGCTAAATCTTTGTTTTTTTAATGCGGTCGATAGCGTCACCCCGCTTGATCTAAAAATCAGGATGAAATCAGTTCTGAGCTATGAGTGCAGGCTGTCAACGGACAACTCCCACACGGGAACTTAAAACTCACTCATGCCTTAGAGCAGCGTGAGTTCATCCGTTAACATGTGTTCCAGTTGAGAACTAATACTCGGATAGCTTGGTTAGGGCACTGGTTTGAATAAGGGGTGTTACCACCTTTCTTGAGCCAGGAAAGAGCAGCTATAATTCTGAATTAAGATTGTTAAACATACTAAAGAATTGCGAATTCGCAACGCTAGCAGCTGTTCTATCTAGGGTGGCTCGGTTCCCCTAATCTAGAACCGCTAGAGTGGCTAGTTCGTATTCGCTCCTGACCTACCTGCTCTAGTTTAAATTATCAAAGTCTAAAGGGTGCATCACGATGGATAACCAGAAGCCTCAAAAAGCGGGCAACGAACTGTTGAGCGATCGCTATAAAGACCTACAAACCAATCCTTTTACGACCTATCGAGATCCTCAAACGGGTCGGTGGGTTGTCGTAAAGCCGTCTGTTTCAGCTGCGGCATAGGGAACGGTGGCTGGTTCTGATTCAAGCTAAAGTGGTCAGTAAAAGCAAATAGGAGGTCGGCATATCTGTATAGATGTACCGACCTCCTATTTGCTTTGAATGGTTTTGGAAGAATGGTTTTAGAGGCAGGTAGCCGTCAGGGTGACGGCTACCTGCCTCTAAGAGACTGATGTCTGGTGACTAGGATGCAACCTTAACAGGTTCACGCCGAACTATGGGGGTAGTGCTAGGGCTACTAGGGGTAGTGCTAGGGCTACTAGGGGTACCGAGTTGTGAAGGTGTTTGCATCAGAAATATTAGAAGGGGGTTGCTTTGCATCTCGCGGCGCAGCAGCCGACGCACTTCCATTTCCAGTTGAGCCTGAAGTTTCGTCCAATCTACTTCGATTTCACCCTCACCAAACTGGTGGGTAAAGTCCTTCCAGCGATCTCTCAGCAGACCTTCAATCGTCTGCGTAATCGAGCGGTCGAGCTTAGACTTATCGAGTGTGGTGACCACACCCCGCAGGTGTATTTCTGGTTTTGCCATCAATGCACCATTCAAGCCGACCGTTGCCGCAACCGTGACGATCCCGTCCCCTGCCAATTGTTGGCGTTCTTTTAGCACTCGGTCATTTACCACCCCAGAGCGAGAAGAGTCCACCAGCTCAATGCCAGACTTGACTTTACCGGCAACGCGAATACTGTCTTGGGTCAATTCGACGACATCGCCATTATTGATAATCACCATGTTCTCGGCCGGAACGCCCACACTTTGAGCTGTTTCGGAATGCTTCACCAGCATCCGATGCTCCCCGTGAACGGGTAGAAAGAACTTAGGTTTTGTCAGTGCCAGCATCAGCTTTTGATCTTCTTGCGCACCATGCCCCGAAACGTGGATGCCTTTATCGCGGCCGTAGATGACTTTAGCGCCTTGCATCATCAGCTTGTCGATCGTGTTCACTACCGCAATCGTGTTGCCTGGAATAGGATTGGCCGAAAATACGACCGTATCGCCAGGGCGAATCTGAATTTGCTTGTGTTCACGGCGAGCGATGCGGGTCATGGCCGCCATCAACTCACCTTGAGAACCAGTCGTTAGAATTAGCGCCTTGTTATCTGCGAGCTTATTGACCTGATTCAACGGCACAAATAGGCCGTCATCACACTTGATGTAGCCTAAACTGCGGGCATGGGCAATTAGGTTCAACATTGAGCGACCCAAGATTGCTACCGATCGCCCATACTTTTTCGCCAGTTCTAGCAGCATGCTGATGCGGTGAATCGACGAGGAAAATGTTGTCACTAGCAAGCGACCTTCCGCCTGACTGAAGCAGCGATCGAGGTTGGGAAATACAGAACGCTCAGACGGCGTATGTCCTGGTATTTCCGAGTTGGTCGAGTCGCTGATTAAACAGAGCACGCCTTTTTCGCCATGTTCTGCTAAACGCTGAATGTCAAAAAACTCGCCATCTACGGGAGTAAAGTCAAACTTGAAGTCGCCCGTATGAATGACGACACCGAGCGGGGTGTGGATGGCAACGCTAAAGCTATCGGCAATGGAGTGGGTGTTGCGGATATATTCTACTAAGAAATATTTACCAATCCGCACCATGTCGCGGGGGCGCACCGTTCGCAGCTCTGTGCGATCTGCCACACCTGCTTCTTCTAGCTTGTCTGCTAGCAGCGCCATGGCCAGCCGAGGTCCATAGATTACTGGAATATCAAACTGCTTGAGGTGAAAAGCAATGCCCCCAATGTGGTCTTCATGACCGTGGGTGGCAATCATCCCCTTAATTTTGTGGTTATTTTCACGCAGGTAGGTGGTGTCGGGCAAAACAATGTTGACCCCGTGCATGCCATCGGTAGGAAATGCCAGCCCTGCATCTAGCAAAATAATTTCATCGGCATATTCAAATACGCAGGTGTTTTTGCCAATTTCGTGCAGGCCGCCCAAGGGAATAATTTTGAGCGCCATGTTTGATTCTGATTGAGTCATGTAAGTCCTTGATACGAGAGAATACGGGTGTTGTAGAGTGAAAAGCTAAGAGTCCAAGTGGCCCAAAAACTTTTGGATGAATAGCCCGATCAGTTGGGGGCAGGTGCATCACAAGAATTTGAAAAGGGTCTAGTCAAAGACAGTTCATTGGCCAGATGCATTGGATATTCAGTTGTTTGGAAACTTGTTGCTGGGTGGTGAATAAAATAACCCTGCTAGATAGAAGCTCTTTGGAAATGCCCAACTTAGAAAGCCGTGACCTAAAAGTTTGTGACTGCTAGAAATGAGCAAACCTTCTAGAGAGGTTGGAGTAGCCCTAGCTCAGCCATAGCAGCCTTGAGCTGAGGCTCTGCAACGGCAGATTCGTCGTTCAAAGGCAGGCGTAGACCGCCTACCTGCCAACCTTGCAGCCTCAACGCTGCTTTTACGGGAATTGGGTTAGTTGTGATAAACAATGCTTTAAACAGAGGCAGCAACTTTAGATGAATTTGGGTGGCAATCTGCACGTGACCTTGCTCAAAGGCTTGGATCATCTGTTGCAGGCTGTCTCCCACTAGGTGACTAGCAACGCTAATGACCCCTTGACCCCCTACAGACAGCATAGGCAATGTCAGTGAGTCGTCGCCAGAGTAAATACCGAAGTCTGGGGGTGTAGATCGCCGAACTTGACTCACTTGATCCAGACTTCCACTCGCTTCTTTAACTGCAACAATGTTTGGCACCGCTGCCAAACGAGCTATGGTTTCGGGTGCGAGGTTTTGTCCTGTGCGCCCTGGGATGTTGTACAAGATCATGGGTAGATCAGGTGTAGCTTCGGCGATCGCCTTAAAGTGACGATACAATCCCTCTTGTGGTGGCTTGTTGTAGTACGGTACCACCTGCAAAGAACCGTCTAGTCCCAGCTTTTCGGCTTTCTGGGTAGCGGCGATCGCTTCTTGGGTAGAATTAGAACCTGTCCCAGCCACAACCTTAGCATTTCCAGCTACGGTTTGCTTGACCACATTGAAAAGCTGATACTCCTCATCCCAGCTTAGCGTAGGAGACTCCCCTGTGGTGCCACATATTACCAGTGTATCGGTTCCGTGAGCCACCAAGTGAGCTGCCAGCGCCTCTGCTACCGCATAATTGACGTCACCCGACTGATCGAAGGGCGTCACCATGGCGGTCATGACTCGTCCAAATCCTGCCATATTCACTATACCTGATACCCTGCTACGGCTGGTGCAGCAGGCTTAAGACAGTTTTTTGCTACCAGTAATTCTGCAATTTGCACCGCATTTAGAGCAGCCCCCTTGCGAATCTGATCCCCACACAGCCATAATTCCAGCCCGCAAGGGTGAGAAATATCTTGCCGGATCCGGCCGACTAGCACATCATCTTGACCCGTAGCGTCAATTGGCATCGGAAAATAGTTAGCCTGCCAGTCTTCAACTAACTTAACACCCGGAGCCTGACTTAAGATGTCGCGCGCTAGGTCAGGGCTAAACGGCTGCGAGAATTCTAAGTTAATGGCTTCTGAGTGCGCCCGTAAAACCGGAACCCGCACACAAGTCGCCGAAATCCGCAGGCGATCATCGCCAAAAATTTTGCGGGTTTCATTGACCATTTTCAATTCTTCCTCGCAGTAGCCGTTGCTATTCATCGGCGAGTTGTGGGGAAATAAATTAAATGCTAGAGGATAAGGCAAAATCTCGGGTATGGCGGGTTTCCCTGCCAAAATAGCGCGGGTTTGCTCCTTTACTTCTTCCATGGCTCTCGCCCCCGCACCGCTAGCCGATTGATAGGTGGCGGCAATTAGGCGCTGAATCGGATGTACTTGGTGCAGAGGATAGACCGCCACACTCATTAAAATAGTTGTGCAGTTAGGGTTGGCAATAATGCCTTGATGGGTTGTAACGGCCTCTGGATTCACTTCTGGCACAATCAACGGCACATCAGCATCCATCCGAAAAGCGCTGGAGTTGTCGATCATCACAGCCCCTGCTGCAACAATTTTACTAGCCCAGGCTTTAGAGGTAGAGCCTCCAGCAGAGGCCAAAACAATGTCAATGTCGTCGAAGGCGCGATCGCTTACGGCTTCTACGGGCAACGTTTCGCCTTGAAACGTTAGTGTCTGCCCGGCAGAGCGAGGAGAGGCCAACAGTTTGAGGTGGGCGATCGGAAAGCGTCGCTGTGCCAATAGTTCCAGTAGCTCGGTGCCCACAGCACCAGTAGCTCCCAAAATAGCAACTCGATAGGATTGGGGCAAATCTAAATTTCCTCCTGCTTTAATGACGCATGGGGCTTAACAATGATTCCCTTGAGCCTCTTCATCTATTAATTGTTTGCATCTATTG